>NZ_JBHUUW010000002.1:0-283761 GCF_042670825.1 Streptomyces sp. NPDC057137
GCCCTCTCTTACGCCCTGACCCGCTCCGGGGGTTGGGTGGTCGGCTAGATCCGCACCTGTACGGCGCGGGCGAGGCGGTCGTGCAGCCCGCGCCCGTCGCGGTCCCAGACGAGCGCGGGTACGGCGAGGCACAGCAGCACGCTGCGGGCCAGGGCCCATCCGAAGCCGAGCCGGTCGCGGCCCTCGGAGACGACCCGCAGGCCGAAGACGCGCTTGCCGGGGGTGGAACCGACGGTCCCGACGGTGAGGATGTGCAGGACGAGGAGAACGCCGAGCGCGTAGTTGGCGGCGCTCTGCGCGTCGCGGGCGAACAGCCCGTACGCGATCAGCATGCACAGCGCCCAGTCGAGGAAGAGCGCACCGAAGCGCCGCCCGACGGAGGCGAGGGAACCGGGCCCTTCCTTCGGCAGCCCGAGGCGCTCGCCCCGGTACCCGAAGTCCGTGCCCATCTCCTCGGCGGCCGCGCGCGGTCCGGAGAGCCACGATCCGATTGCTTGCCTGTTGTCCACCCGACCACGGTACTGCGCGTGTGTCGGCGCACCGCCCCCTGGGTACAGCTCAACTCCATCCGCCTCCTCTCCTCTCCCTCCCGTCACCCCGCCGTTTCAAGCCGCTGTGGCCGGTGTGTGGAACGGCGCACACCCAGGCCGGTTAACTTCGGCGAAACAAATGGGTCATGCTTGAGAAATCCCGCATACCTATGGTCGGGTCCTGCGTGTGCCACCGCACTGGCCGCACGACCAGTAGCGATAAACCCCCGCCCCTCCCCGGGGACGGGAGGAGGAGGAGCTGGATGTTCCAGAACGCCGATGACGCCAAGAAGTTCATCGCGGATGAGGACGTGAAGTTCGTAGACGTCCGATTCTGCGACCTGCCTGGCGTGATGCAGCACTTCACGATCCCGGCGAAGGCGTTCAACCCGGACGACGAACTGGCCTTCGACGGCTCGTCGATCCGCGGTTTCCAGGCGATCCACGAGTCGGACATGGCGCTTCGCGCCGACCTCTCGACCGCTCGGGTGGACCCGTTCCGTCGCGACAAGACGGTGAACATCAACTTCTTCATCCACGACCCGATCACGGGCGAGCAGTACAGCCGCGACCCGCGCAACATCGCCAAGAAGGCCGAGGCCTACCTCGCGTCCACCGGCATCGCGGACACCGCGTACTTCGGCCCGGAGGCCGAGTTCTACGTCTTCGACAGCGTGCGCTTCAACACGACGTCGAACGAGAGCTTCTACCACATCGACTCCGAAGCCGGCGCCTGGAACACGGGCTCCACCGAGGACAACCGCGGCTACAAGGTCCGTTACAAGGGCGGCTACTTCCCGGCCCCGCCGGTCGACCACTTCGCCGACCTGCGCGCCGAGATCTCCCTGGAGCTGGACGCCGTCGGCCTCCAGGTCGAGCGCCAGCACCACGAGGTCGGCACCGCCGGCCAGGCCGAGATCAACTACAAGTTCAACACGCTGCTCGCCGCGGCCGACGACCTGATGCTCTTCAAGTACATCGTGAAGAACGTCGCCTGGCGCAACAACAAGACCGCAACCTTCATGCCCAAGCCGATCTTCGGCGACAACGGCTCCGGCATGCACGTCCACCAGTCCCTGTGGGCCGGGGGCGACCCGCTCTTCTACGACGAGCAGGGTTACGCGGGCCTGTCGGACACCGCCCGCTACTACATCGGCGGCATCCTCAAGCACGCGCCGTCGCTGCTGGCGTTCACGAACCCGACGGTGAACTCGTACCACCGCCTGGTCCCCGGCTTCGAGGCCCCGGTCAACCTGGTCTACTCGCAGCGCAACCGCTCGGCCGCGATGCGCATCCCGATCACGGGCTCCAACCCGAAGGCCAAGCGCGTGGAGTTCCGCGCCCCGGACCCGTCGTCCAACCCGTACCTGGCCTTCTCGGCCCTGCTCCTCGCGGGCCTCGACGGCATCAAGAACAAGATCGAGCCGGCGGAGCCGATCGACAAGGACCTCTACGAGCTGGCCCCGGAGGAGCACGCGGGCGTGGCCCAGGTCCCGACCTCCCTCCCGGCGGTACTGGAGGCCCTGGAGGCCGACAACGAGTACCTGCAGGCGGGCGGCGTGTTCACGTCGGACCTGATCGAGACGTGGATCGACTACAAGCGCACGAACGAGATCGCCCCGATCCAACTGCGTCCGCACCCGCACGAGTTCGAGCTGTACTTCGACATCTAAACCGCAGGGTCCGGCCACTTGGGCGGAAGGCTCACAAAAAGGCGCTGACCTGCGAGAACACTTCTCACCAGTTCTCACAGTGACCGCTCGCTTTCCACCCCCTTGTGTACCGAGTGTGCACCGCCGGACCGATCCCCTGACGTGACGTCAGAACCAATTCGAGGGCCGCTACCCCATAGCCGGGGTAGCGGCCCTCGTCGGTTTGTTCGGTCGCTGTGTGCGGCGGCAACTCTCCAGAGGCCACTGACTGCGGATTGTCCCCTCGGAGTGTCAGTGATGCCCGGTAGGTTCTGCTGGGGCACGTCATCACGGATGGGGAGATATCGATCATGTACGACGCCGAATTAATGGCTGTGGCCACTGGTGCAGCTGGCACGCTGGTCGCAGCCATAGCCACATCGGGCTCCGAGAAGATGCGCTTGAGAGTTGCGCGTTTCTTCCGCCGGGCGGCCCCGGATCAACAGCGCGCCGCTGCCCAGGCAGTGGATGACACCGCAGCGCAGCTCACCTCGCCCTCTCCAGAAGCTCAGGCGCTCGCAGCGACTGCCTGGGTACAGCTCATCGCTCACTATCTCGACGAGCACCGCGACGCCATGAGTGAGGTGGACGAACTCGCAGTGCCTGACCCGCCGGTCTCGAATGTCTGGAACCAACACAACACTGGCACTGGCACGTTCATCGGTGGTGACGTGCACGGTGGCGTGACATTCAACTACGGCGGGGCGTCAGATGGCGGACGCTGAGCACCGGGAACAGCACAACCACGGCTCCGGCACGTTTGTGGGCGGCGACGTCCACGGTGGCTTTTGGCAGATCATTCTCCCGCCCTCAGGAAAAAAGACGTCCGGCGAACCTGCGTCGACTGAACGACAGCCCAAGCAGGATGACAAGGAAGAGGATGACTACGAGGGCCACCTGGAGTCTCTGTTCGGGTCTGCATGGATAGCAGCTTCGGCCGGTCTGGCCGTCGTCTATTCCGTCATGGGTTGGCCTTGGAGCGACGAAGGACCGCCTCCTGGTATCGCTGCGCGCATCGGCGGAGGGCTCACTAGCTTCTATATTTGCTTGGCTGCGGCGGCAGCCTGCTTCGCCCGTCTCGCTCAGGTCCTTGAGCTCTGGTCGGAGCAATGCGCCATCGCGGCTGCAAGAAGCCGAGGCCGATGGGTTGCTAGGCCCCCCGCGTCCATGTGCGGGGTGATGGCAGCGTTGACGACAGCAGCGGCTGTTGCAGCCGAACTGCTCGCTTCTCTCTTCGGGTGGTCCTCTTTCGGGGGCGAAGTCTCGCAACGCGCGCAGGTAGCCCGTCTCAACGCAACTTCCAACGCGAAGTCGGCTCGGGCCGCGACGGAGAAGTACGAGACATAGGTCACGGGCCCTAAGTCTCTGCCGGCTTGCCGACGCGTCCCTCCTTCCAGCTTTGGTTCCTGAACTGAGACCGAGGTGGTCATGGTGATACCGCCTGCCGGGTGATGCTCATGACGTGGCCAGGTTGAGGCAGAGCTGGAGTGCCAGTTCGACGGCGTGCGCCTGGCTGTTGGGGTCGCTGGTGACGGGCTGGTGCGGGATCTTGCCTTCGGTGGGAAGCGCGTGCGTGTGGTGATCGACCAGGGCGGGGTAGCGGGCGTCGTAGTCGTGCTTGTTCTCGACCGGTAGGGCCTGGTCGAGGACTGTGGCGAGGAGCAGGTGGCATTTCGGGGTGGGCCACCAGGCATCGCGGTCAGTGCGCGAGGCGCGGGATAGTATCCGCGACCTGCTGTCGAGCTGAGGAGGACGGCGTGACGACGCTGGCCGTGACCGGACACATGGACCTGACCGAGGAGAGCGTGCCACTGGTACGGTCCGCACTACGTGACCTTCTGGAGCCGTACCGCGAGGACTTGACCGGGGTCTCGTGCATCGCCGCCGGGGCCGACGCGCTGTTCGCCGAGGAAGTCACCGCGCTCGGCGGCCGGCTTGTCGTCGTAATCCCCTCCCGGGACTACCGCGAGACGAAAGTGAAGCCCAACCATGCCGCGGTCTTCGACCACCTCGTTGAGGCAGCCGTGGACGTGGTGACGATGCCGCACGAAACGGCGAACCGAGCCGCCTACGAGGCGGCGAACAGTGAACTGCTCAAGCGCGCGGGCCGGCTTGTCGCGGTGTGGGATGGAACTCCGCCCTCAGGCAAGGGCGGGGGCACCGCAGACACCGTCGAGGAGGCACGCGCGGCAGGACTGCCCGTCGACGTCGTATGGCCGGACGGCGCGGCACGCCGGGCGTGACCGGAAAGGCTCGGGAGTTGAAGAGGCTCTAGTCTGCGGGCTTTCGTGCTGAGTTGGCCATCACTACCGGCCTCGGTGGACTACTCGGCACCTTCCGCGGCGATAGAACACCTCGGTCGGCCCCCACGAAGTATCTTGCCCGTCCCTACGCATCGTCGGTGCCGGCGGCGCTCGTCAGTTGCGGATGCGAGGCCCGCCGGGCTGCAGTGGCTTACGCAGACCTGCCAACCACAGAGATCTCGCCAACGCCGGGCGGGCCGCGCAGAGGGCTGCGGCCGAGCGCGACGATCTGTGAGTGCGCCAATTGAGGGGCACGGGAACTCTCACAACCCGCCATCGGGGCGAGACAGTGGTGATGGAATGAGCTATGTCCACACCTCCGGCTGAGTGGCCACCGAACGCTCAACAATTATGGCACGCGGTACGCGCGGGCCTCCCTTTGGATCTCTCCGCTCCTACGTCTGAGACCACAACCGGGCGGCATCGGCAAGTAACAGCAGAAGCCATCACCCGACTCCTGCTGCACCCGCCGGCCCCACAACCTGGCGCAATTCCACGACTGCACCTGATCGGCGCCACCGTCACGGGAGACCTTCAGCTGTCGTATGCGAAGGTCGAGATTCCTGTGGCCTTCGTCAACTGCCGTTTCGACAATGCCGTCGACCTAAGCGACGCCTCACTCCCTGCTGTTGACTTTACTGGGTCATTCCTTCCGGGCTTGAGTGCCGACAGGCTTAAAGTAGAGGGCGATCTGACGCTTTCCAGAACGGTTAGCGGAGTTGTATCTCTATCCAGGGCTGATATTTCTGGCAACATGCGGCTCAACCGCGCCGAGTTGGTCAGCGAAGATTCCCGATACGCCTTAAGCGCACCTCAGTTGCGCGTCGGTGGCGCGCTGTTCGCACTGGCCATCAAGGCCACGGGCGGGATAAACCTCTGGGGCGCGCAGGCTTTCACACTTGAGTTGACCAAGGGCTGCCTGAGCAGCACGGGTCATGCAGCCCTTCGCTGCGACGGCCTCCGCGTCGCGCAGGACCTTCGCTGTGCGGAACTGTCCGTTGACGGGGGAGGAATCTCTCTGTTCGGGGCGACGATCGGCGGTCAATGGTGGTTCAACAGAGCCGCAGTACGCAACCACACTGGCTGGGCTGTCAGTGCCCCTTCGGTAAGAGTTGATGGAGGCATCTACGCCAACGGCATGTCAGCATACGGCGGAGTCAATCTCTTCGCTGCCACCGTCGGCGAATCGATTGAACTCTCCGGCTGCACCCTCACATCTCATGGCGATCACGCACTCCGGGCCCCAGGAATGCGCGTTGAAGCGAACCTCATTTTGGACGACGGAGCGTCCATCGCTAGCGGCATAACCCTGCCACATGCCGAAATCAAGGGGACGCTGCGCCTAGCCGGCTCCACATTCGCCGAAGCTTCGACGATCGATCTTCAGCACGCAACCGTGGGCGTCCTGGACATGATGTCGACCAACACGCGGCCCCCCGTGTTCGATCTTCGCGCTGCAACCATCGGGCGTATCGACGATTCCCCCACCGCGTGGCCATCGCGGATCGAGCTGGACGGGCTGACCTATCAAGATCTTCGCCCCCTGCTGCCGGCTACTCAACGTCTGGCATGGCTCGATTGCAACAATGAGTACAGCCCTCACGCGTACGAGCGCCTGGCCGCCTACTACCGACAGCTCGGCCATGACGACGATGCCCGAACCGTGCAGCTGGCACGCCACCGAAGGCGACGCAGCTCCGCACAGCTGCCTGCCCGGCTCTGGGGGTACTTCGAAGACCTGACCGTCGGTTACGGCTACCGCCCAGGGCGCGCGCTCGTATGGCTCTTCGCCCTCACGACATTCGTCGCCATCGTCTTCGCAGCAGTACCACCACACCCCATCCGCGCCAACGGTCCGGCCTTCCAACCGGTCGCATTCGCCCTCGACCTCATCCTGCCCATCCTGGACCTCGGCCAGGAGAAGGCGTTCGCACCCTCCGGCAACACCGCATGGGTTGCCTGGACAAGTGCGATAGCCGGTTGGCTCCTGGCCACCACCATCATCGCCGGGCTAACCCGACGCCTTTCCCGCTCCGGACACTGAACCCCACAGGGTGTGCACCTGATGTGCACCGGGCCCAGCAGCCAGAGCTAATCACCGCAGGCCAGGGCTTCCTTCGGGCTGTACTTCGACATCTGAACCGCAGGGCCGATTTCCTGACGTGACGTCAGAATCGCTACGAGGGCCGCTACCCCATAAGCCGGGGCAGCGGCCCTCGTCGGCTTGTCCGGGCTCTGTGTGCGGCGGCAGGTAGCCGAGAGGGGCCGTTTCTGGACTTGCTGGTCCATTTTTGTCGACCTACCGTTCAGAGCGTCCGACCCGCGCGCAACCTGATCGCGGCGGAGTGTGAGGCGATAGGAGAGTTCCCATGCACGCGATATTCGTACGCGAGTACGGCGGCCCGGAGGTCATGGCCTGGACCGAGTTCCCCGACCCGGAGCCCGGTCCCGGTCAGGTACTCGTCCGGCTGGGCGCTGCCGGGGTGAACTTCATGGACGTGGGGACACGAACCGCGCCGCTTCCCACCTGGTCGGTTCCCACCGTCCTGGGCGTCGAGGGCATGGGCCGGGTAACGGCGTTGGGCGACGGAGTGCGCGACCTGACCGTGGGCGACCGCGTGGCGTGGTACTACCACAAGGGCAGTTACGCCGAGCAGCTCGCGATCCCGGCGGCCTCCCTGGTGAAGGTCCCGGACGACGTGGACGACGAGACGGCCGCGGCGGTGATGATGCAGGGGCTGACCGCGAGCCACCTCATCACGGACACCTACTCCGTCAGGCCCGGCGATGTGGCCGTCGTGCACGCGGCCGCGGGCGGCGTCGGCCTGATGCTCACTCAGATGATCAAGGCCCGTGGGGCCACGGTGATCGGCTTGGTCTCCCAGGAGGAGAAGGCCGCCGTCGCAGAAGAGGCCGGGGCCGACCATGTCCTGGTCTCCAGCGGGGGCGGCTTCGAGCAGCAGGTCAGGGAACTGACCGGCGGCGAGGGCGCGCACGTCGTGTACGACGGCGGGGGGCCGGCGACGCTGCGCTCGTCCCACTTGGCGCTGCGCACGCACGGCGTCCACGCTTACTACGGCGTCCTGATGGGCGACATGCTGCTCAATCCGAGGGACCTGCCCAACAGCATCCTGATGTCCTATCCGGTGGTCGGCGACCACGTGCGCACCCGTGACGCGCTCGTCAGGCACACCGGCGAGATCTTCGATCTGATCCGAACCAGGCAGGTCACCGCGCGCATCGGAGCGCGCTACCCGCTGATGGACGCGGCCAGAGCGCACGCCGACATCGAATCGCGCGGCACCACCGGAAAGCTTCTGCTCCTGCCGTGACGGCGACCCGGCGGACGCCCGTACATGGACGTTCGACGACTATTCCAAGATCGTACGTGCCCCCCGAGGCACCTTCCGTATGGACGGTCTGCCGTCGGTCTCGACGCGGTGGTGGGACGTCGGCCTGCCGGTTGCCGTCAGCCGCCGATCGGGCCGGACCTCAGCCGCATGATCCCGACGTCGAGAGCGGCCCGTAGATGTGTGGACCGGCCCGTGGACAGCATGATTGACACGCCGCCCTGAATACCGGCCAGCAGCGCGGCCGCGGTCTGCTCCACATCGAGGCCGGCTCCGACCTGCCCGCGGTCCTGCAGCGCGCGGATCCCCGCGGCGAGGTACTCCTGCCACTGGCGCATCAATTCGACCACTATCGCCCTGGCTCCGGGATTCGAGCGGCCGACCTGCAGGAACAGCGACCCCAGTGGGCACTGGTCGCCTTGCGCCTCGTAGCGCTCGACGACCGCGTCCCGCCAGCGGTACCAGGTCTCCCAGGAATCCAGGCGGCCCAGATAGGGCTGCTGGTCGTCCAGGACCCGGTCCGCCTCGTACCGCGCGACCGCCAGCAGCAATTGGTCTTTGCCGTCGGGAAAGTAGTGGAACAACTGGCTCTTGCTCGTGCCCGTCCGCGCCCGTATGTCGTCCAACGTCGCGAGCGCCACACCGCGTTCGCGCAGCACTTGGGCGGCGCCCTCGACGATGCGCGCCCGGGTGGCCCGGCCCTTCGGCGTCAGCCCGCCGTCCATCGACCCACCTCACAAATTGGACCATCCGGTCCACTGTAGCGGAGGGCCGACCCGGCCAACTCCACCCACCGCGGATCTGCCGGCGCCGGAGCCGGAGACCGTTGGACAACTGCTCGCACGAGCTTCGCTCTTTCGTTTGCGTTGCCAAACAACACAACCGCCAGGCGCGTTACGATCGATACGTAAGTAGGCATTACTGAGTGCGTTGCGCCCCTGACAGGAGATACGGATGGCCACCACGGCGAAGCCCGCGCGCCGGATCGAGCCCGGCACGTACGAGGCGTACATGCACGACTGCCCTGCGGTGGCCTTGCTCTCGACGATCAGCAACCGGTGGGTCAGCCTGACGATGTGCACCCTCGGGTCATACGGCGACGCGATGCGATACAGCCACATCAGCCGCGAGATCCCAGGCGTCAGCCAGAAGATGCTCACCCAGACCCTGCGCATGCTCGAACGCGACGGCATAGTGAAGCGGACGGTCACACCGGCTGTGCCGGTGCGCGTCGACTACGAGTTGACCCCGCTCGGGCAAGGGCTCTACGGCCTGCTGTCCCAGATACGCGACTGGGCCGTGGACAAGACCGATGAGGTCGACGAGGCCCGAACACGTTACGACAACCGGCAGACCGACCAGTAACGACAGCGGAAGCCCCCGTTGAACCGCGGCCTGCTACGTCATGGGCGGGGGCCCGCGCAGGTGGGCCGCGGAATCTTCACCGTGGTGGCCATCTGCCCGCTCAGGGGCGTAACGCACTTCAAAGTGCCTACTTCCGATTCGATCGTAACTTGCCTAGCGTTTGTAGCGCTCACCAGCGTTCCAATATGCAAAGGGAAGGGCGAAGATCATGCGCGCAGCAGTCGTCAAGAAGATCGGTGGACCCGAGGCCGTAGAGGTCGTGGAGGTCCCCCTCCCGGAACCAGGTCCTTTCGAGGTCCGTATCAAGGTCGCGGCCGCCGCGCTCAATCCCGCCGACGCCGCTGTGTGGGCCGGAGTCTTCAGGCCGTTGGAGGAAGTCGAATACACCGGCCTCGGCCTGGACGCGGCCGGAACGGTCGACGCGGTCGGCCCGGGTGTTTCCCTGCTGAAGGTCGGAACCCCGGTGATCGTGTTCGACGCCCCCGTGCTGCGCCCCACGAAGGCCCAGGCCGAATACCTGGTGACCGACGTCAACTCCATCGCCCCCGCCCCCGAGGGTATGGACCTGACACTCGCGGCGACGATCCCTCTCAACGCGATGACCGCCTCACTGGCCCTGGACCACTTTCCGCTGCGCCCCCGCGACACGTTGCTTGTCACAGGTGCCGCCGGAGCCGTGGGCGGCTACGCCGTCGAGCTGGCCCGGACCCGGGGCGTGCGAATCGTCGCTCAAGGGCGGCCCGAGGACGAGGAGTTCCTCCGCGGTCGTGGCGCGACCTGGTTCGTATCACGCGACGAGTCACGCGACGAGGAACTGAGCGGGGCGGTGCGCCGGTTCGTACCGGAAGGCGTGGACGGCGTGCTCGACGCGGCGGCACTGGGCGCGCCCGCGCTGGCGGCTGTCCGCGACGGCGGCATCTTCGTGAGCGTGAGGGGTGACGTGCTGCCGGCCCCGGAGCGGGGCGTGGTGGTTCGGCTCACCACCGCCGGTCCCGAAGCGACCCGTCTCTCGTACCTCTCCGCGCTCGCGGAGGTTGGCGTGCTGACGCCGCGCGTGGGGCAGATCTACCCGCTGTCGCAGGCCGCCGAAGCCCACGCCCAGCTCACCCAGGGCGGCCGCCGCGGTCGGATCGTGCTGGTGCCGTAAGCCGACCCGTGCCCCGTGTCGGGGTTCACGGTCGGACCAGGCCCGACTGGTAAGCGATGACGACCAGTTGGGCGCGGTCGCGGGCGTTCAGTTTCGCTATGGCGCGGTGGACGTGGGTCCGTACGGTCAGTGGGCTCACGTAGAGCTGTGCGCCGATCTCGTCGTTGGACAGGCCGGCGGCCACGTGGGCCATGATCTCGCGCTCGCGTGCGGTGAGGACATCCAGGGCGGCCGCGGCGGAGCCGGACCGGCCGCGGGCCGGGCGGGCCAGGAAGTCGCTGATCAGGGAGCGGGCCGCCGAGGGGGACAGCAGTGCGTCGCCGGCCGCCACCGTACGGATGGCGTCGAGGAACGCGCCCGATTCGACGTCCTTGCCGAGGAATCCGCTCGCGCCGGCACGCAGGGCCTGGGCTACGTATTCGTCGGTCTCGAAGGTCGTGAGGATCAGGACCTTGGTGTCGCGCAGCGTGTCGTCCCGGCAGATCTCGGCGGTCGCCGCGAGACCGTCGAGGCCGGGCATGCGGATGTCCATCACGATCACGTCGGGACGGGTGGCCCGTACCGCCGCGACGGCTTCGTGCCCGTCGCCCGCGACCGCGATCACTTCCATGTCGTCGCAGGAATCGATCAGTAGTCGAAACGTCCCAAGGAGCAGGGCCTGGTCGTCCGCGAGTACCACCCGGATGGTCAAGGCTTCACGCTTTCCTCGTCGAGCCCGCCGCCCCGGCCCGGATTGTTGTTCCGCAGGGGCAGTTCCATGGTCACTTCGAATCCGCCTTGGGGACGGCGCCCCGCGAAGAGGTGCCCGCCGGCGGACCGGGCCCGCTCCCGCATGCCGATCAATCCGTAACCGGGGGCCCGGTCCTCCGACTCGATCGGTTGGCCGTCGTCGGAGACGGTGATCGTGAGGCACCGGCGGGAGTAGTCCAGATGTACGGCGGCCTCGCCGGTGCCCGCGTGTTTGGCGACGTTGGTCAGCGATTCCTGGATCACGCGGTAGGCCGTCAGATCGACGCCGGGGGAAAGGGGCTCCACCGTCCCCTGCCACGAGACGGTGACCACCAGTCCCGCTTTCTCGAACGCGGCGACCAGGTCGGGCAGTTGTGCCAGGCCGGGGGCGGGTTCGAGTGGAGCGTCCGGGTGGTCGGGCCGGCGGAGCAGGCCGAGGGTCGCCTTCAGTTCCCGGAGCGCCGAGGACGTGGTGTCCGTGAGGTGGCTCAGCAGGCGCTGCGCCTGGCCGGGGTTGCTGCGCAGCAGGTGCGCGGCGGTGCCGGCCTGGGCATGGGCGAGCGCGATGTGGTGGGCGATGACGTCGTGGAGGTCCCGGGCGATCCTCATACGTTCCTCGCCGACCCGCTGGCGCGCCTCTTCTTCGCGCGTACGCTCGGCCAGTTCCGCCCGCGCCTCCACCGCGCTCACATAGTCGCGTCGGTTGCGGACCCCATCGCCGATGGCGCCGGCCAGCAGGACCCAGGGGACGAAGCCGAGCCGTTCGTGCCCCAGGATCGCTCCCGTCCCGAACGCCAGCGACGTGATCAACAGCAGGCTCACGGCGGTGACCGCGAAGACCTGGGCCGTACGGCGCTCGACCTGCTGGGGCAGGAGGTAGACGGCGGCGAGCACCGGGGCCATCAGCATGGGGCTGAACTCGCCGCCCAGGACTCCCACGGCCACGGTGCACAGGGTGGCCAGCACGACCATCGTCCGAGGGCGGGCCCGGTGCCACACCAACATGGTGCACGCGGCCGCCATGAGTACGAGGCCGGACGGACGCAGTTCGTCGGTCATGGAGAGTCCGGCGATCGAGACACCGTACAGAGCAAGGGCGAGAAGGCAGTCGCCCCTGGTGGGCAGGCGCCTGTCCGGATAGTACCGATCGGTGGTCATACTGAACTCTTCCTCCTCAGGTCCGACCATCGTCGGCGATGGAGCGCGCCCGGTCCGTCCGGAGGAGGGCCACGCGTGTCGCCACACGCGCGGCCACACGCGCGGCCCTCCCGCTCGCGTACGGGACTCTCAGACGTGAACCGCTTCGCGGTCCTGCCCGTCCAGGTGTCCCGGAAGGGGCCGGCCGGGCTGTCCCTGGCCCAGCGCCTCACCTTCCACATCCACGTTGGGCACGATCTTGTTCAGCCAGCGCGGCATCCACCACGCCTTGTCGCCCAGAAGGGCCAGGACGGCGGGGACGATGGTCATACGGACGACGAACGCGTCGAAGAAGATGGCGGAGGCGAGCCCCACACCCATCATCTTGATGAGAGATTCTCCGGACCCGATGAATCCGGCGAAGACAGCGATCATGATGACGGCCGCCGCGACGACGACGCGTGCACTGTGCCGGAATCCGGTGACGATGGCCTGCCCCGGCCTTTCACCGTGAATGTACGCCTCACGCATCCGGGTGACGAGGAAGACCTCGTAGTCCATGGCCAGCCCGAAGACCACGCCGATCAGGAAGATCGGCATCATGCTCATCACGGGACCGGTCTGTTCGACACCGACGAGGTCGGCCAGCCAGCCCCACTGGAAGATCGCGACGATCACCCCGAACGACGCGGCCACGGAGAGCAGGAAGCCCAGAGCGGCCTTCAGCGGTACAAGGACGGATCGGAAGACGATCATCAACAGCAGGAAGGCCAGGCTCACCACCACCACCAGATACGGCACCAGCGCGTCGGTGAGTTTCTGCGACACGTCGATGTTGACCGCGGTGGTGCCGGTGACGAGCATGGTCGCCCCGGTGTCGGCCTTGAGGTCGGCCCTCTCGTCGCGGAGGGTGTGGACGAGATCCTTGGTCCCGGCCTCGCTGGGGCCGGTGGAGGGGGTGGCGCTGATGATCGCGGTGTCGCCGGACTTGTTGAACATGGGGGGCGACACGGAGACGACACCGTCGGTCGCGGCCAGCTTCTCGGCGACCTTCTGCGCCGCCTCCTTCGGGGCCTGTGCGCCCTTCGCGTCGACGACCACGGTCAGAGGCCCGTTGAAGCCCGGTCCAAAGCCTTCCGCCAGAGCGTCGTAGGCGCGGCGCTGGGTGGTCGAGGTGGGCTGCGCCTCGTCACCGGGCAGGCCCAGTCGTAGGTCGAGGGTCGGCACCGCGAGTATCCCCAGACCCACGATGCTCAGGAGAAGCACCGGCAGGGGCCGGCCCACCACGAAGCGGGCCCAGCGCGTGCCCAGATTCACCTTGGCCGTGGGAAGCGGCTCCGTAGCCCGTGATGCCTGGGTGCTCGACGCTCCGGCTTCGTCAGCCTCGCCGCCCCGTCGGGCCTTGCGGACCTTGCGTGGGAGTACCGCCTTCGGCGCGAAGCCCAGGACCGCGGGCACCAGGGTCACCGCGATCAGGACGGCGATGACCACCGTCGCTGCCGCGGCCAGGCCCATCTTCGTGAGCGTGGGAACACCCACCACGGACAGTCCCGCGAGCGCGATGACAACGGTGAGACCCGCGAACACCACCGCGGAGCCGGCCGTTCCCGTGGCGCGGGCCGCCGCCTCCGCGGGACTGTGGCCCACGGCTCGCTCGGAGCCGTAGCGCGAGACGATGAACACGGCGTAGTCGATGCCCACCGCCAGCCCCAGCATCAGGGCGAGGGTGGTGGTCGTCGTGGAGAGGCCCACGGCGACGATCCCGGCCACGCCGACGCCGATGCTCAGCAGCGCCGTGAGCAGCGGCAGACCCGCCGCCACGAGCGACCCGAAGGTGACGAGCAGCACCACGGCGGCGATGGCCACACCGATGATCTCGGTGGTCCCGCCGAACGCGGGCGCGACCCCCAGCGCGGAGCCGCCGATCTCGACGGTCAGACCCGCCTCACGTGCCTCGTCGGCCGCGTCGGTGAGCGTCTTCTTCGTGGCATCGGTGAGGTCCTCGGACTTCGCGTCGTACGAAATGCTGGAGTACGCCGTCGAGTTGTCCTTGCTCACCGCGTGGGCGTCGAACGGGTTGAGGGCGGTCGCGACCTGCCCGCCGTCGGCCACCGCGGTGACGGCCTCGTCGACGGATTCCTTGTACGGCGTCGCGGTGATCTTCTGGCCGTCCGGCGCGACGAAGACGAGGCGGGCGTCAGCGCCCTCGGAGTTGCCCGCGGGGAAGCGCTGGTCCAGCAGGTCGAACGCGTTCTGCGACTCCGTGCCCGGCATCGCGAACCCGTCGTCGGGCGCCGCCGGCGCCTTGACCGCGGCGAAGGCGGTGGCGGCCAGGATCGCCACCCATATCAGCGCCACCCATCGTCGCCTCCGGAACGCCAGATGACCCAGTCGGTAGAGAAAGGTAGCCACGAAGAAAGCTCTCCTGTCGGGATCGGGGCAACAGGGCGGCGCCCCGTTCGGGGCCGACCGGCGGAGGCCGGTCACGGCCGGCGAAGACCGGCGGCAGCCCCGGGGAATGTGTCCCAATGCTTCATCCGCGGACATGTCATCGTCGTCGTCTCTCGGCAGGCCCTTCGACGTACGGCAGCCGCTGTACGTGGCTGCCGCGACGCGCGGTCGGACGGGTCGAGCCGCAGGCGGGACCGCCTCCGTCGACAAACATCATAATGATTAGTTACGCGCCTCTTGACTGCCTGTGAGAACCCCAGGCAATCTCACTGTAATCATCATGATGAACAGCCTGCCTTGGCACATCACGGCTCGCGAGTGAGACCTCCCCTTGAGACCTCCCCTCAGACAACAGGAGCCGCACCATGACCACAGTCAGAGCGCCCGAAGCCGTCTCCGAGGAGCCGCCGCCGATGTCCCGCGGGCGCTATCTGTACCTCCTCGCCGCCGTGACCTGGCCCGCCCAGGTCATCGCGATCGTGGGCACCATGAGCGGCAACGCGCAGGCTGCCGTGGCCCAGCACTTCCGTACGACGCACATCGCCTGGTTCGTCGTGACGCTGTTCATCGTGACCCTGGCGATCACACCGTTCGCCATGCGGTTCGGCCAGATCTACGGCAAGCGCAAGGTCATGCTCGTGCTGATCGGCATCGGCCTGGTCGGTGACGTGGTCGTGGCGCTGTCCCCGAACTACGCGGTCATGCTCGCCGGCCGCGCCCTCGCGGGCTTCTACGGGCCGGTCGCCGCGCTGGTGTTCGCCTCTGTGCGCGACCTCTTCCCGCGTGAGCGCGTGGCGAACGTGTACACCGTCATCGGCGCCGTCATGGGCGGCGCCTCCCTGGCGTCCCCGCTCGTGGCGGGCCTGCTGATGGACAACTTCGGCTGGCGCAGCGTGCTGTGGACGATGGCCGGAGTCACCGTGCTCTCCGTCGTGTGCATCGCCGCGATCCCGGAGACGCCGATACGTGGCAGCCTGGCCGGGCTGGACTGGCCGGGCGGAATCCTCATGGGCACCGGTACCGCCCTCGTGGCCATCGGCTTCGGCATGGGCGGGGACTGGGGCTGGACCAGCGCGGGCGTCCTGGGCTGTCTGATCGGGGGCGGCGTGCTGTTCGCCCTCTTCATGGTGGTCGAACTCCGCGCGCCACGGCCCATCTTCGACGTCCGGATCCTGGGCCGCCGGTCGGTGTCCACCGTACTGACCGGGCCGGCGCTCCTCGTCGGCACCTCCAACATCGCCCCCACGGTCCTGACGTTCCTGGCGCTGTTCCCCGCGATCCCCCACGTGTCCGCCAGCCTGGGCTGGAGCCTCACGCACCTGGCGCTGATCGGCATCCCGGCCGCGCTGGCGTGGATCGCGGCGGGACTGCTGACCGGGTACGCGCTGCGCGCGATACCGCCGCGCGCGGTGTGGCTCACGGGCAGTCTGACGCTGACCGCCGGGCTGTTCCTGTGCGCGCTGTACCACCGCACCACCACCGAGATCATCCTCACCGGCATCGTGGTCGCCGTCGGCACCGGTGTCGTCCAGGGCACCTCGAACGCCATGATCGTGTCGGTCGTCGGACCCGACGACCAGGCCCCCGCCAACGGACTGAGCGGCATGCTCGGCGCCGTCATCGCCATCCTGGGGCTCCAGTTGGTGTTCGTCGTGATGTCGAACGAGTCCAACGTCATGAACGGGACCGCCTTCTACCAGGACGCGGCGTTCACCAACGGCTACTACGTCCTCACCGCCATGGCGGCCCTCGGCGTCCTCATCTCCACGCTCATGCCCCGCGTGGCGCGTCCGGCCGACGCGCTCGCCAAGTAGTCCTCTCGCCTCCCGCCCCCGCAGGGCGCACCCGCGCCCTCTCACCGCAAGGTTGTCCATGTCCACCACGCACCACCCCGTTCACGACATCCGTTCCGAGGCCGCCGCGAAGGATCGGTGGGGGCTGCCCGACGTCTCCGGTCTGGTAGTCGGCGTGCTCGGCGGGACCGGCCCCCAGGGCCGGGGCCTGGCCTACCGCCTGGCGAAGGCCGGCCAGAAGGTGATCATCGGTTCACGTGCGGCCGATCGCGCCGAGGCCGTCGCCGAGGCGCTGGGTCCCGGGATCGAGGGCGCGGACAACTCCGGGACCGCCCGCCGCAGTGACATCGTGATCGTCGCCGTGCCCTGGGACGGCCACCGCGCCACCCTGGAGTCACTGCGGGAGGAGCTGGTGGGCAAGCTCGTCGTCGACTGCGTCAATCCGCTCGGCTTCGACAAGAAGGGCGCCTACGCGCTGAAGCCGGAGGAGGGCAGCGCGGCCGAACAGGCCGCCGCCCTGCTGCCCGACTCCCGTGTCACCGCCGCCTTCCACCACCTCTCCGCCGTGCTGCTCCAGGACCCGGCGGTCGAGCGGATCGACACCGACGTCATGGTCCTGGGCGAGGAACGCGCCGATGTGGAGACCGTGCAAGCCCTGGCCGGGCGGATTCCGGGGCTGCGGGGCGTCTACGCCGGACGGCTGCGCAACGCCCACCAGGTCGAGTCCCTCGTCGCCAACCTGATCTCCGTCAACCGCCGTTACAAGGCGCACGCCGGACTCCGCGTCACCGACGTCTGACAGCGGGCCCGGCGCGGGTCCCGTCGGTCGGGACATCGCGGCCGGGCCCTCTCCGTGGCTGGACGAGGTCGGAGCCCTTGGTCTCCTCGGGACGGCGATGTGTACGGCGAGGTGTACGGCGATGTGCATGGCGTACGGGATGCTCGAAGGAACGCGTACGGGTACGGGAGCCGGCGACCGGGGTCAGTCCTGCCCGTCCTCACCACCGGCCACCGGCAGGACTCGCCGGAGAGCCGCCGCGACCGCGGGGATGTCGCCCGGACCCATGACGGCGGCGATGTAGCGGTCGGGCTTGACCAGGACGAAGCGGTTACGCGCGGCGCCGAGTGCCTCCTCCAGGCCTCGGTCGGCGTCCGCGACGGCGGTCCGGCTGCCCCCGGCCGACGGCAGCCGGTCGCCGAGGAGGACATCCACCCGCCGTACGTCCAGCGCGAGTTCGGGCCAGTCGCCGGTGTCGAAGCGGGCCCAGGCCGTCT
This sequence comes from Streptomyces sp. NPDC057137, assembly GCF_042670825.1. Lineage (NCBI taxonomy): Bacteria > Bacillati > Actinomycetota > Actinomycetes > Kitasatosporales > Streptomycetaceae > Streptomyces > Streptomyces sp. NPDC057137. The sequence continues at coordinate 17,772 of NZ_JBHUUW010000002.1, forward strand.
CGGGCACGTCCACGCCCAGCAGGGCGTACGACTCGCCCAGCACCTCGTCCAGGAGACGCGGGCGCAGGCTCGGCGGGACGAGGACCAGGGGCTGCGGCAGCTGGGTGCCGGTCAGTGGATGGTCCCCGACGACGAGCCCCGCCCGGTGCCGGGCGACGGGCCGGAACCGCATCCCGGTGAGATAGTCGCGCCCGGCCGGCACCCGCAGCAGCGCACGGACCGTCAGGTCCCGTACGAGGGCGCGGGCCGGTGAGGTGGTCATGACGATGTCGCCGAGCCGCTCGGAGTACCTCACCACCGCCGTGACATGCTCCCGCCGCTCCGCCGCGTACGTGTCGAGGAGGCTCTCCGCCGCGGTCCCGTGCCAGACCCGCTCGACCTTCCACACCAGGTTCGCGGCGTCCCGGATCCCCGAGTTGAGGCCCTGCCCGGCGAACGGCGGCATCATGTGCGCGGCGTCGCCCAGCAGCAGCACGTGTCCCTGGCGCCAGTGGTCGGCGACGACGGCGTTGAAGGTGTACGTGGTGCAGCGCTCGACCTGGTCCTCGTCGAGTGTCCGGTAGGGGGCGACGAGCCGGCGCAGTGTCTCGAACCGAGGGGTGGTCCCCTTCTCCCCCTCGCCGGGACGCAGGAGGAACTCGTAGCGGCAGCGTCCGCCCCGGCCGGGCACGATCACGGTGGGCCGGTCGGGAGTGCCCCGGTGCATGCCGTAGCGCTCGTCGTGCTCGTCCCCCGTCAGGTCGGCCACCAGCCACACCTGCTGGTGGCTGGTCCCGGTCATCCCGATCTCGCACAGCTCGCGCACGGTGGACCGGGCGCCGTCGCACGCCAGGAGCCAGGAGGCGTCGAGGAGTTCGGTGCCGGGGGCGCTGCCGGTCGCCGCGAGTCCGGCGGTGACGCCGTGGCCGTCGGCCCGCTCCCGCACGGTGCGCAGTTCGGTGGCGAACCGGACGTCTGCCAGCGGGTTCGACTTCAGTTCGTCGAGGAGGATCTTCTCCAGTTCGGGCTGGGCGAACTGGTTCTTGAACGGGTGGCCGAGGCGGTACGGCCGTGGCCCCCGCGCGTGGAAGAGGGGGCGTCCCCGGCGGTCGTAGTAGCGGGTGCCGGTGCCGGGGACGACGATGTCGAGCACCCGCTGGGCGAGGCCGCCCGGCTGGAGGGTGCGCAGGGACTCGTCGTCCAGGCTGATGGCCTTGGCCTCGTCGCTGGTGGCGGAGTTGCGCTCGACCAGGACGACGGGCACGCCCCGGGCCACCAGGAGGTTGGCGGCGGTGAGGCCGACCGGGCCGCCGCCGACGACGAGGACGGGGGCAGGGGCGGGGACGAGGACGGGGGCACGGGGGGCCGCCGCCGTCACGGGTTGACCACCGCCATCCAGATCGGCTCGGTACGGCTCTGGAGTGCGGCGACCGCCTCGTGGGCCTCGGTCAGCGGGTAGCGGTGGGTGATGAGGCGCTCTGCGCGCAGGCCGCCGCGTGCGAGCAGGTCGAGGACTTCCTGGGCGTCGGTACGGGTGCAGGCGCGGGTCCCCACGATGCGCCAGCAGTTCACCATGACCGCCGCGAGCGGCACCGTCAGCTGGGTTCTGTTGGCGCCCATGTGTACGAGGGTTCCGCCGGTGGCGAGCGAGGTCAGTGCCTGCACGGTCGCCGGCCCGTCCGGTATGTAGTCGACGACCGCGTCGGCGCCGTGGGGGGCGAGAGCGCGGATCGCCCGGGTCAGTCCGCGTTCGGCGGGCCAGTTGGGCGGCAGTTCCTCCAGCGCGACCGTGTGCGTCTCGACGCCGTCCGCGAGGCCGCGTACGGCGTCGAGGCGTTCGGCGCTGCGGCCGACGAGGATCAGGCGGGAGACGCCGAAGTGGCGGGCGAGACTGATGGTGGCGGTGCCCATGGTGCCGGTGGCGGCGGTGACCACCAGGGTGGCCCCCAGGGGCAGTTCGGCGCGTTTCAGGGCGCGGACGGCGTTGGCCAGGTCGTGGACCTTCGCTCCGACGTCGAAGGAGACGTGGTCGGGCAGCGGGTCGACCAGCCAGTACGGCACGCGCAGGTACTCCGCGAGGCCGCCGTCGTGGTAGCGGTCGTACAGCGGCATGGGAACGTCGCCGAAGGCGGCGTGTCCGATCATGGCCTGCTGGGGACACATCATGTCGCGGTCGGACCGGCAGTGGCCGCACGTACGGCAGTTGAGGTTGGGGTGGACCCGGACGCGGGCGCCGGGGGCGACCGTGGTGACCTCGCCGCCGACGGCGGCGACGGTCCCCGCCGCCTCGTGCCCGAGGGTGGTCGGCAGATGTCTGAAGGCGCCCTGGGCCAGCAAGGTCATCATGCCGGGGGCGAGTCCGGCGGAGGCGACCCGGATCAGGACCTCCGTGGGGCCGGGCTCGGGGACGGCGATCTTGTGCAGGTGCAGCGCGTCGGAGCCCTGCTGGGCACGCGCGGCGAGCATGGCGGTCATGTGCGGCTCCTGGTCGAGGGGGTCGGTCCCTGGCCGGAGGGGTCAGGTCCCTGGTCGAGTGGGTCAGGCGAGCAGGTCTGTCAGGTCGCCGGGCGAGAGGTACGCGGCGGTCCTGGTGGTCTGTCCGATCTGCGGCAGGTCCCGGTCCGACTGGAGGGCGAGATGGCGGCTCTCCCCGGCGGCGCACAGGCTGGTGTGCGCGATGCCGAGCGGGATGCGGACGAAGTCGCCGGGGCCCAGCTCGACGGTCCCGCGCTGGGTGACGAGGGTGCGCCGGCCGCTGATCTGGTACTGGATCTCGTCGGCGTCGAGAGTGCGGCGGTAGATCCGCGGCGCGCCGGGCAACTGCCCGCCGGGCAACTGCCGTACGGCGCCGAGCCGGAAGGTGTCCGAGCGGTAGAGCCAGGTCGCGTCGGGCGCGTCCGGGAGCGCCAGTACGCTCAGCCGCCGCTTGTCCCGGTGGACATGGTCGAGGAGTTGCCGTTCGTCGACGGGCGCCACGGTGATGTCGTGGCCGGGGGTGCCCATGCACTGGGTGATGGCTTCGTTGCGGTCGCCGGGTTCCCAGCCGGGGAAGGGCGGTTGTACGGCCTCGGACCGGCGCGCGGCTTCCGTCTCCTCGGTGACCGGGGCGGGCGAGTAGAACAGCAGATGGCTCTCGCGGCGGCCGTAGTTGTCGTGTGCGACACCCCGGGGGATACGGGAGAACTCACCGGGCCGGTGCTCCACCACGCCGAGTTCGGTCATGAGTGTGCGGTCGCCCGCGATCTGGTACGAGATCTCGTCGACGTCGCAGTTGCGGTGGTAGAAGGGCTGGCGGTTGTCCATGGTCTGCCACTCGACGCGGACCTGGGCGCTCTCGTAGACGCCGCGCGGCGGGGCGAACGGCACGGCCTCGTACTTCTGCGGGTGGTGCACGACGCCCAGTGGCTCGTGGTCGCTCCACAGCTTCACCGGGAACGGGTTGGGGTGCGGGGGCGAGAGCAGCAGGCGTTCGTCGCGTTCGATGTACACGTCGGTCTGTTCGGAGAACGCGGTGGTGAGTACTTCGGTGACGGTCGGCATGACGTTTCCCTTCCTTGAAGTCGTGGGTGCGGGTCCTCGCGGTCGTCGGTGCGGGCGGGTCAGGCGCCGTCGGGCAGGTGCCGGTCGAGGAAGGCGTGGGTGCGCTGCCAGGCGGTACGGGCGCTGTCCTCGACGTACATGTGCGGCCGGGCGTCGCAGGCGAACGCGTGGCCGGCGCCCGGGTAGACGTGGCTCTCGAAGTCCGCTCCGGCAGCGGTGAGCGCCCGGTCGACGGCGGTGACCTGGTCGGCGGGGATGGTGGGGTCCGCCGAGCCGACGTGCAGCAGGACGGGGGCGTCGATCCGGTCGGCGCGGTCCACGACCGCATGCGGTCCGGCGGCGATGCCGGGGCCGTAGAACACGACGACGGCGCCGAGTCCGCCGATGCCGGTGGCGGCGGTGAAGGCCGCCCGGCCCCCGAAGCAGAAGCCGTTGACGGCGGTCCGGCCTGCGGCGATGCCCTCCGCGGACTCCAGGTGCCGGAGGACGGCCCGGACGTCGGTGACGATGTCGTCCGGTCCGATCGCCCCGATCAGCGGCATGGCCTCGGCATGCCGCCGGTAGTCGAGCGTGCCGACACCGTTGCGGTGGAAGAGGTCGGGGGCCACGGCCAGGAAGCCCCGCGCGGCGTAGCGGCGAGTGATGTCCTGGATGTGCTCGTTGACCCCGAACGCCTCTTGGAGCACGATCACGGCCCGGTCCGCGGGGGACGGGGGGCGGGCCGCGTAGACGCGCATGGGTCCGTCGGCGGTGGCGACGGTGGTCCAGTCGTCGTTGGGCGGGGTGGCGCTGTTCCTGTCGGTCATGGTGCGGGTCCTCACGGGAGACGGGAGTTCAGGGGGCGGGAGTTCAGGGGGGCGGGAGGGTGCCGGCCGCTCGGCGCAGGAGGTAGTGCCAGCCGGCTTCCAACTGGCTGTCGGGCCAGCACTCGGCGCGTTTGGCGCGGGCCTCGGCCCGGCCGGAGTGGATGCGGACCGTGCCCGCCGCCGCGGCCCGGAGCTGTGCGGCGCAGGCGCGCTCCAGCAGGACGGCGTGCATCACGGCGGACGGCACGGTGCGGCCGACGCCGACCAGGCCGTGCTTGGGAAGGAGCGCGGCGGGCGCCGTTCCCAGGTCGGTGGCGAGCGCCTTGCCGAGCTGAGGGGTGCTGACGAGGGCGCCGGTGGCCCGGAAGCGGGGTACGTCCTCGCCGCCGAAGAGGGCGCCCTCGTGGGAGAGCGGGAGCAGCCGGGTCCCGAGGGCGGCGAACGCGACGGCGGCCGGCGCGTGGGTGTGCACGGTGCAGACCAACTCGGGCGACGCGGTGAGGAGTTGCAGGTGGATATGGCACTCCTTGTGCGGGCTGCCGCTGCCGCGCAGGACCGTGGCGTCCCAGTGGACGAGCTGGAGGCGGTCCTCCCGTACCTCTTCCAGGCCCCAGCCCGGGGCCTTGATCCAGATGCCTCGTCCCTGCGGGTCCCGTACGGCGGCGTGGCCCCAGACCATGTCGCCCTGTCCGGCGGCGGCCAGGGCGTGGGAGGCCTCGACGGTGAGCCGCTGGGCCTGACCGGGTGTCATGACGGGGGCAGTGCGTCGTAGTAGCGGGCGGCCCCGGGGTGCAGGGGTACGGGTGACCGGCCCATGGTGACGGGGTCCAGCGGGTAGGTGATGGGGCTGCGCTCGGGCGGCAGGTGGCGGTACTGCCCCTCGATGAGATGGCGGGTCTCCCCCAGCACCCAGGCGATGGCGTAGGCGACGTCCTCGGGGAGGTCGTCCCGGGTGAGGACCAGGAAGTCGGAGAAGTCGAGGGTGCGGAAGCCGTCCTGACCGGCGAACCAGCCGTCGTCGACGTACGCGTCGGGCCAGCCGAAGTCGGCCCGCAGCCCGTCCAGCACCTCGTCCTCGACGGCCAGGAAGGTGAATTCGCGACCGATGTCCTGCCAGGCGGGCAGCATGACCGCTTCGTGGACGATGGCGTTCGCCCGGCCGTCCCTGGCGTGGTCGAGGGACTCGAACGGCCGCTCGTCCTCCAGCAGTCGGCCTCCCCAGCCGGTCACGTCGACGCCCGAGCGGGTGAGGATCTCGTGCGCGGCGAGTCCGACGTGGTTGACGCCGTCGTGGACGGACGTGGCCAGCCGCAGGACGGGCTTCTCGGCGCGCAGTTGGGCGAAGCTCGTGATGCCCAGGTCCTTGTGGACGGCGACGACCAGGCGGTCGCGCTGCGGGATCACACCGAGGGCGCGCAGGCCGGGGTGGTGCTCGTCGGTGTAGACGCCCCGGCCGTCGAGGGCGGCGACGGCGAACGCGACCGGGGTGGTGAGCGCGACCTGAACCTCGCCGCGGCCGACGGCGTGGACGGCGTCGCTGAAGCCGCGGCTGTTCCAGGTGGCGATCCGGGTGTACGGGCCGCAGCGGTCGGCGAGTTCCTGGGCTATCCAGCCGCAGACACGGTGGAGGTTCGCGGTCCCCCAGTCACCGCGCAACTGCAGCGTGAGGGAACGGTCGATACGGGGTTCGGCGGGGCGCTCTTGTCCGGGGCGAGTCGGATCCATCATTGCCTCTGTCCTGAATATGAGGAACCATGTCCTGCTTGTCGGGAAGCATAGGAGCCCACTCGCCGGAAAGCGAGGGTCGAGGAAAGCAGGAGTCAATTTAACTCTACTACTAGACCTATAATGCTAGACTCATCCCCCTGGAAGTCACCACAGGACGGACGGAACAGTTCGTACGGTGCGGCCGACGCCGGCCGGACACCTCAGCGACCGACCACCTCAGCGGCCGACCACCTCGTGGTCAGCCACCGATCCAAGCGCCGGTCCAGGCACCGACTCCGGTCAGCCCTCGACCACCTCGTCGGCGACCGGGTCGTGGTCGGCGACATGGCGCATCAAGGCGGCCTCGTCCCGCTTGTCGAGCGCGTCCACCATCGCCGCGTGCTGCCGGAAGCGGTCCAGGACGTACTCGTCGAGCGACACGCCCGCACCGGGCTGGACGCCCACGGTATGACTCGCCACGAGATCGAGGAGATTCGTGTACAGCGACCGCAGGAGCGCGTGGGGCGCGACATCCGCGACCCGCTTGTGCAGCCTCCAGTTGGCTCCCACGAACATGTCCGCGTCGCCGGCCTCGGCCGCCTCCCGCATCTCCGCCAGGATGACGCGCAGGTCACGGACGTCCGCCGGGGAGGCGTGCCAGAGCGCGTCCTGCCAGAGCAGCGGCTCCAGAACCCTGCGGATACGCAGGGCCTCGGTCACGTCCGCCTCGGAGGCGTCCAGGGCCAGGACCGAGTTGCCGAGACGGACCATGGGGTTCTGCTCGGCGGCGAACAGGCCGCCGCCGGACCCCCGTCGGACCGTCACGACTCCGCGCACCAGCAGCAGCCGGAGCGCCTCGTTGAACGTGCCCACCGACACCCCGCAGCGCACGCGCAGTTCGTCCTTGGTGCCCAGCCGGGAACCGCTTTCGACGCTCGCGGCGAGGTGCGCCACGAACTCGGCGGCCCCTTCCGCCCGCGACTTCACGGGCGCCCGCTCCCACTCCGCCCGTCGCAGCGCCGGAGGGTCGAGATGCTCGCCCGCCCCCCGCGCCCGCCCGCTCCGGCCGTCCGTTCCGCCTCGCGCCGCCACAACCGCTCCCGCCCGCAGTCCACCCAACAGTCCGTTCATTGTGGCGGACAGCGTCGCACCTCTTGGCCCGCACCTCTTGACGCTCGGGGGAATCACCGTGCAGCATCACTATATTCATCATTATGAATGGAGTCCTGATGGCCGTCGCCCTCGGTGACAGGGAACGCACGATGACCACGCACGAGGAACTCCTGGCCCGTGCCGTGGCCCTGCGGCCGCTGCTGCGCGAGCACGCCGCCGACGCCGAGGCGAACCGCCGGGTGCCGGACGAGGTGATCGACGCCATCGCCGAGGCCGGCCTGTTCGGACTCGCCACCCCGAAGCGCTACGGCGGCCACCAGTCGTCCGTGCGGACCATGCTGGACGTGTCGGCCGCGCTCGCCGAGGGCGACGGATCCGCCTCCTGGGTCGTCACCCTCGTCACCGCGTGCAACTGGCTGACCAGCCTCTTCCCCACCAAGGCGCAGGACGAGGTGTTCGGCGCCGACCCGGACGCCCGGGTCACCGGCGTCCTCACCCCCACCTCCACGACCGTCCGGGTCGAGGGCGGCTGGCGGGTGTCGGGCCGCTGGTCCTGCGACTCCGGCTCCGGCCTCGGCTCCTCGCGATCCGACTGGGCCGTCCTGGGCGTCCCGCTGAACGACGCCGACGGCACGGTGGTCGACCAGGGGCTGGCCCTCATACCGCGTACGGACCTGTCCCTGGAGGACACCCGGCTCATGACGGGCATGCGGGGCGCCGCCGCCAACTGCCTGGTCGGGGAGGACGTCTTCGTCCCCGAGTACCGCGTCATCTCGGTGCTCGCCGCGATCGGGGGCGACCACGCCACGGAGCACGAGGACGAGGTCCTCTCCCGCGCGGCGTTCGTGCCGCTCCTCACGCTGGTGCTCGCCGGTCCCCAACTGGGCCTGGGCCGGGCCGCGTTGCGGTACGTGACGGAGAACGCGGGCCGGAAGCCCGTCTCGTACACCTTCTACGAGACCCAGGCCGATTCGGTCGCCGTACAGACGCAGATCGCCGAGGCCGCGCTGCGGATCGACACCGCCACCCTCCTCGCCGAACGGGCCGCCGCCGACATCGACGAGGCGGCACGGCGCGGCACCTACCCGGACTTCACCCGGCGGGCCCGCGTACGCGCGTACACCGGCTGGGCCGTCCAGAACGTGCTGGAGGCGATCGGCATCCTGCTGAACGTCCACGGCGCCGCCTCCTTCGCCGAGACCAACCCCCTCCAGCGGATCTGGCGGGACGCCAACACGGCCGGCCGGCACGCCATGGCCGCCCCGGCCGTGGCCCTGGAGGTGTACGGCAAAGCCCTGCTCGGCGTCGACGAAACGATCACCCCCCTCGTCTGAGGCGAGGGTCCCTGCCCCCGTGGCGAACAGGAGCAACACGTGCGCACCGCCAATCTCTCCGGCCGTCTCGTCCTCGTCACCGACGAGGGTCTGGCCGTGGACGTCGAACAGGCCAGCGACGGCCGGTTCGGGCCCGATCCGCAGGACATCTACCAGGACTGGCCGGGCTTCCGCGACTGGCAGGCCACCGCCGTCCTCCCGCCAGGACGCGCCTTCACCCCCGAGGAGCTGGGCGCACCCGCGCCGCGGCCCCGCCAGGTCTTCGCGATCGGGCTCAACTACCGCGCCCACGCGGCCGAGTCCGGCTTCGAGGTCCCGACCACGCTGCCGCCGGTCTTCCCCAAGTACGTCTCCAGCATCACCGGTCCCGTCACCGACGTGGAGCTTCCGCCGGACGGCCACACCGACTGGGAGGTGGAGCTGGTCGTCGTCATCGGCGAACGGGCCCGCCACGTCACGGAGGAGGACGCCTGGCGGCACGTGGCCGGCCTCACCGTCGGACAGGACATCTCCGAGCGCGTCAGCCAACTGTCCGGCCCCGCACCGCAGTTCGGCCTCGCCAAGTCCTTCCCCGGCTTCTCGCCGACCGGCCCGTTCCTGGTCACCCCGGACGCGGTCGACGATCCCGACAATCTCGCGCTCGGCTGTTCACTGAACGGCGAGGAGGTCCAGAAGGGCCGTACCGACGACCTCGTCTTCTCCGTCCCCGCGCTGATCGCCCGGCTGTCGGCGGTCCTGCCGCTGCTCCCCGGTGACGTCGTCTTCACCGGCACGCCCGCCGGTGTCGGCATGGGTAGGAGTCCACAGCGCCGGATATCCGCCGCCGACTCACTGGTCAGCTGGATCGAAGGCATCGGGGAACTGCGCCAGACCTTCCACGACCGGCCGAGTCTCTGAACCCGGGAGTCCCACATGTCCCTGCACCGTCTGTCCTCCGTCGTCATGGGCGTTCCCGATCCCGCCCGGACGATCTCCTACTACACCGAGTTCGGCCTCGGCCCCGAGGACGGGGGCTGGCTGAGCACCCGCGACGGCGGACGCCAGCTCCAGGTCGTCCACGCGCCCACCCGCCGACTGGTGGAGATGTCCATCGGCGTGGACAGCCCCGACGACCTCGAACGGGTCGCCGCGCGGCTGACCCGGCTCGGCGTCCACGCCCACCGGGACGGCTCCACCCTGACCTCGATCGAGAAGATCACCGGGCTGCGCGCCGTTCTGCGGGTCGAGCCGCGGACAAGCCAGCCGGCGACCACCGCCACGCCCTACAACGGGCCCGGCCGCACCGAGCGCGTCGACCGGCGCGCGCCCGGTCTGTCGCGGGACGACCGCGTCCGGCCGCGCAAGCTGGGGCACGCCGTCCTGGGCACCACCGACTTCGCCGCGACCACCGGGTTCTTCCGGGACGGCCTCGGACTGAAGGTCTCGGACCTGATGGGCGACTTCGGCGCCTTCCTGCGCTGCTCGACCGACCACCACAACGTCCTGGTGCTCGCCGCGCCCGTGACCTTCCTGCACCACACCTCCTGGCAGGTCGACGACGTGGACGACATCGGGCGGGGCGCGATGACGATGCTGGAGGACCACCCCGAACGGCATGTGTGGGGGCTGGGCCGCCACCACGCCGGCTCGAACTTCTTCTGGTATCTGAAGGATCCGGCCGGCAACTTCTCCGAGTACTACTCCGACATGGACTGTGTGGTCGACGACCAGTTGTGGAAGCCCGAGGTGTTCGAGGGCGCCAAGGGACTGTTCAACTGGGGTCCGCCCCCGCCGCCTTCGTTCATCCGGCCGGACGATCTGGCGGGCCTGATGACGGGTTCCCACAGCGAGTAGGTCCGGAGGGAGACCCGGAGCGGCGGGTGGGGCGGTCGTCAGCCGACGCCCATACGGCGTACCTGGCCCGACAGTTCGGCCGCCGCCTCCCGCACCGCCTTGACGTAGCGCGGGACCTCGCGGTCGGGGACGCGGTGCGAGAGCGCGGCGACGCTGAGCGCCGCGACCACCCGGTCGTGCTCCCCGGTCACGGGCGCGCCGACCCCCAGGACGTCGGGGTCCAGCTCACCTCGGCCGACGACGTACCCCTGTTCGCGGATCTCCGCGAGGTACGCGCGCAGCAGGTCGGGGTCGGTGTGGGTCGCGTCGGTGTAGCGCGGCAGCGGAAGGGCCAGCAGCTCGTCGAGTTCCGCCGCCGGGGCCCAGGCGGTCAGGGCGAGCGCGGCGGCGCCGGCGTTGACCGACAGCACCTGGCCGCGCTCGTAGGACAGGCGCAGGGTCGTGCTCGCCTCCTCACGCTCCAGGCAGACCACGGCCGCGCCGGAGCGCCGGGTGAGCAGGACGGACACACCGGTGCGCTCCGCCAGTTCCCGCATGACGGGCCGGGCCAGGTCGGAGAGTCCGACGCCCTTGCGGGCCAGCCGGGCGAGATCGATGACGCGGGGGCCGAGCCGGAAGCCGGAGCCGTCGTTCTCCTCCAGGAATCCGTTGGAGGTGAGGCTCTGGAGGTACCGGTAGGCGGTGGAACGTGCGACGTCCAGGCGGGTGGCGACCTCCGTGGCGGAGAGGTCGAGCCGGTCGTCGGTGAACATGAGCAGGATGTCCAGGGCCCGGTCCGCCGTGGAGTTGCGTCCGCGGTACGCCGGGGCGGCGCCTGTCTCCCGCCGTGTGATTCCTGACATGCGGGAAACGTACCAGGGCGGCCCGTGGGAACCGGCGGGGCTCCCTCGGCCCCGAGACCGGGCTCTGCACTGGTCGGCGCGGCCTACTGAACCGGCTGGTAGGGGTTCTCCCCGTCGGCGAGCAGCCGGTCGGCCTCGGCGTGGATCTCCTCCGCCGGGAGGCCGAAGTCGATCGACTTGCGGAACGGCTGGCGGACGTCCCGCTCGACGCGGAGATAGACCTCGTTGCGGTTCCCCTCCGGGTCGAAGAAGTAGATCCCGAAGGCGTTGCCGTGGGTCACCTCCTGCTGGACGTCGACGCCTTCCGCGGCGAACCGCGCGTGAAAGGCGCGCAGATCCTCCAGCGTCTCCACCCGCCAGGAGATCTGGTGCTGCTGCTTGTCACCGATCGCGGCGGTCCGGCCGCGCTGGAGGACGAACTCGTGGTGCTCCTCGTCGGGCCGGGCGCTGAAGAAGACGATCGCCAGCCCGTCGTCGGCGTCGGTGACCGTCAGCCCCAGCACCCTCTCGTAGAAGTCGCGCATCTTCTCCAGGTCGTACACCCAGAGCCCCGTGTGACCCAGGCCGGTGATCGCCACGTTCTCGTCCCGTCTCTAGCGTCTCGTTTTGCAGGACATGTTTCCTGCATATCGCTACTAGCGTACGATCGCCCGTGCGGTAGGTCAACGACGAAAGATGAGGTGCACCGTGCGACTCGCCACACTGCGGGTACGGGAACAGACCTTTGCGGCACGCCTGGACGGGGACTCGTACACCCTGCTTCCCGAGCCCGACGTGGGCGAGTTGCTCGCCTCGGGGCGTGACCACCGGCGGACGGCGGCAGACGGCAAGTGGGGGCGGGTCGCCGTGGAGGAGGCCAACTACGCGCCCCTCGTCCCCCACCCGAACAAAATCATCTGCCTCGGCCTGAACTACGCCTCGCACATAGCGGAGATGGGGCGCGACACCCCCAAGTACCCGACGCTCTTCGCGAAGTACGACGGCTCCCTGATCGGCGCCCGCGACGCGATCGTGCTGCCGCGCGTCAGCGACCGCGTCGACTGGGAGGCGGAACTGGGCTTCGTGATCGGCCGGCCCGCGCGCCATGTGACACACGAGCGGGCTCTGGAGTACGTCGCGGGCTACACGGTGGTCAACGACGTGACGGTCCGCGACTACCAGCGCCGCACCCGCGAGTTCCTCGCGGGCAAGACGTTCGAGGCGACCACCCCGATCGGCCCGGAGCTGGTCACGGCCGACGAGTTCGGGGGCCGGGAGCCCGACCTGGAGATCAGCTGCGAGGTCGACGGAGTCGTGATGCAGCGGTCACGGACCTCCGACCTGCTCTTCGGGATCGCGGACATCGTGGTGTACCTGAGCGAGATCATCACGCTCCTGCCGGGCGACGTGGTCTGCACGGGGACGCCGGGCGGCGTGGGCGACGGCCGCGACCCCAAGGTCTACCTCCGGAAGGGACAGGTACTGCGCACGGTCGTCGAAGGGCTGGGCGAGACGCGCAACACATGCGTCCAGGAGGAGCCGCGCGGACTCGGCGGATCTGCCGAAAAGTCTTGACCTGCGACGGGATGCGTTTCATAACCTCTAGCGGTAGAGTTAATTGCGAGGCGGTCGAAGGCGGCCCGCGCGAGCAGCCGGTCGCATCACGGCGCGGCGAGGGTGCCTCACTCCGGAGCCCTCCCCGCCGACCCTTTCCGCGGCACCCGCGCCGGACGACGGGGCGACCGTACGACTCATCACCAGGCGTCCCGCACCCGCACCCGGCGCACCCATCCAGCATCCGGAACGGAGAGAACACCATGATGGAGATCAGGAACATCGACGAGAGCTGTCCCTTCTTCACCCAGGTCGAGCAGTCGGACGACAGCCCTGTCACGGTCATCAACACCTTCATCGCCCCCGAGGGGGGAGTCGAGGCCTGCCTCGCGGCGTGGGCCAAGGAGTGTGAAGTGATGACGGCCCAGCCCGGATTCATCTCGGCGCAGCTCTACCGCGGTGTCGGCGACAGCAGGGCCCTCACCAACATCGCGGTGTGGGAGTCGGGAGACGCGCTCAAGGCGGTCTTCGCCCGCCAGGACTTCGCGGACTCCCTCATCCTCCCGCCGGAGGGCTCGGTCGCTTACCCGGTCCTGTACCAGAAGATGGCCATGCCCGGCATCTGCGTCGCCTGACCAGGCCTCCGTGTGCCCAGTACGGCCAAGAGGTACAGTCCGGCCATGCCGCACCAGGATCTCCCCACCGACCTCGCCCGCCTGGTGTGGACCCTGCACCGGACACTGTTGCAGGCCACCCGGACTCCGGTCGGCGAGCACGTACGCCCCCCGGCGCAGGTGGAACTGCTCCAGCTCGTGACCGACAGGCCCGGGGTCAGCGTCCGGGAGGCGGCGGGGATGCTCCGTATGCAGCCGAACAACGTCAGCACCCTGGTGACCCAGTTGGTGAAGGACGGGCTGCTGGAGCGGTCGCCCCATCCCGACGACCGGCGTCAGGCGCAGTTGCGGCCCACCCCTCTCATGCTCGCGGAGGGCCGGGAGGTCAACGCCGGCATCTACCGCAACGTGGAAGCCGCGCTGAGCACACTCAGCCCCGGTGCCGTCGAACGGATCGCCGCGGCCCTGCCGGACCTGCGCGACCTCGCCGAGGCCGCGCACCAGGCTCCCTGAGGGCCGCAGCGCCCCTGACGTACTCAGACACACGGCCGACGCGACACACCGCCCCCTTTCCCGCTTTGCGGGACAAGGCAGCTGACATGCAAGACTCGGCTGGCCGAGCGGTACCCCTCCGCCTTCAGGGGTCCTCTTCCGCTTCCCCGGCCGGCTGACCGAACGACCCGGGACCCGAGGATCGCGCGGTCCCCACGGATCCCGGCGCCCCCGCGCCCCGAGCCCATTTCACGCACCCAGGGAGTAACCATGTTTCCTCCAGAAGCCGCAGCTCTCCTCAGTACGAAGACCCCGGCCACCTTCACCACCCTTCTCCCGGACGGCAGTCCGCACTCCGTCGTCTCCGGAGTCGTGCTGGAGGGTGACCAGTTGGTCACGAACACCGCTCCGACCGCGAAGCGGCTGAAGAACCTCAAGGCCGACCCCCGGGTCAACGTCCTGATCATCGACCCCGCCTCCCCCATGCGGTACGTGGAGGTACGGGGAACGGCGACCGTCCACGAACTCCCGCAGGAGCAGAAGGCCCGGCTCCTCCAGGGGCACGCGCAGGAGGGCGGCACGGCGGCGCCCACCGACCAGGAGCAGGCAGCCGTCACCGTCCTCCAGATCCGTGTGACGCCGTCCAAGGTCACGTACCACAGCTTCGACCCGCGCCAGCTCGGTCCGGCCGCCCGTCAGCGGCCTGACGGCCGTCCGGGCGGCCGTCCGGACGCCGGCGCACCGGCCGGTGACGAGGTCCCGCGCACCGCCCCGGACGGCGTCGTCCGGGAGGACGAGGCGGGCCGGTGGATCGAGTTCGAGCGCACCGTGTCCCATGCGCCCGAGGCGGTCTGGGCCGCGCTGACCGAGCCGGCGCGGCTGGTGCTGTGGCAGCACCCGGTCGAGTTCTTCCCCGAGCTGCGCGAGGGCGCCACGGTCTACGCCCATCTCAACCCGCAGGCCAAGGCGTTCGCCCTGGGCAAGGTGACGCTGGTCGAACCCGCGCACGCCCTGGCCTTCCGGTGGACGACGACGCACCCGGCCCTGTCGCCGGACGTCACGCTCTCCTACGTCCTCACCGACGGTGCGCTCAAGGTCTCCTACGGCCCGTTCGGCAAGGACGACGCCGTACTGCCGATGATGGCCTCCCTGCACATTCACCTGGACCACCTGGACCTGGCGATCACCACGCCGGACAGCGAACTGCCCGCGGCCCCGTGGCCCGAGGTCAGCGTCGTGACGAAGTCGGGCCGTATGCAGCCGACGATCGGCGAGTACGCGAAGGCCCACCCCGAACTGGGCGGCGGCCCCGGCGGACCTGGTGGACCCGGCCGGCCCGGCCGCCCCTGACGCCCGGCCCCGCGCCTCGCGCCTCGCCCGAACGCACCGCGCGCCCCGCACGGCCGAAGCCGAGCGGGGCGCGCGGTGCTGTCCGCCGTGGACGCCTACCCCTCGGCGACGGCGGCCGGGGCGGGCTGCCCCAGCTGCTGCCGCAACTGGCCCACCAGGCCCTTCAGTTCAGACCCGTCGACGGCGGCGCCGAACAGGTAGAAGTCCGGCCGGACGATCGCGGCGACATGGTCGTGCCCGCGCATGTGGGGCAGGTAGCCGTCCGGTCCGTCGAGGTAGCCCTCGGGCGGGGCGTTGTCGGCGTACAGCGGGACGACGGTCGCGCCGATGTCCGAGAGGAAGTCGTGGTCGGCCGCGTCCAGGGCGTCGAGCGGGGCCGTTCCGTCGGTGAGGACCGTGAACCCGCCGCCGGTGTGGTCGTCCAGCAGAGCGGTACGGCCCTGATGGGTGATCACGTACTGCGGGGTGAGGTGGCCGACATGCGGGGCGCGGGTGCCGTCGGGCGCCCGTTGGAGGACACCGTCGCCGAGGACGGGCGGCGGGGCGGCCGGGAGCGCGTGCCGCGGGTCCGCACCGGCGGCGATCATCCGGGCGTCACGCGCTGCGGCGGTGTCGTGATCGAGGACGCAGATGACCTTCCCCAGGGCCATCGACATGCCGATGGCGTGCTGGACGTGGTTGCTGCGCTCGGAGGTGTACGTGTCCAGCAGCGACGACGACGCCCGCCCCTTCAGGACCAGGTCCAGTTTCCACGCCAGGTTGATCGCGTCACGCATTCCCGAGCACATGCCCTGCCCCGCGAACGGCGGCATCTGGTGGGCGGCGTCGCCGGCGAGCATGAGCCGTCCGTCGCGCCAGCGGTCCACCCAGCGGGCCTGGAAGGTGTAGACGGTGTGCCGCTCGATCGTGGTGTTCTCCGGTGTACGACCCCAGGGTTCCAGCAGGCGCCAGGTCGTCTCCGGGGTGTTGAGTTCCTCGACGCTCTCGTGCGGCAGCCGCAGGAACTCCCAACGGCGCCGGCCGGGGCCGCCGGAGACGATCGTGGTGGGGCGCTCGGGGTCGCACAGCTGCCAGTTCATCGGAGACCACTCGGCCCGCTCGTGCGGGAGTGTGTCGATGATCAGCCAGTCGTAGAAGAAGCCCTGGTCGGTGATGGAGGTGTCCATCCGGTCGCGTACGAAGCTGTTGGCCCCGTCCGCGCCGATCACATAGCGGGCCCGTATCTCGCCCGCGCCGTCGTCCCCACCGGTGGTGAGGCGGACGGACTCCTCGTCCGTTCGCAGGTCGGTGACCTCGCAGCCGCGGCGCACGGTGACCGTGGGCTGTCTCTCGGCGGCCTTGGCGAGGACGGCCTCCAGTTGAGGCTGGGAGAAGAAGTTGGCGGTGGGCCAGCCGGACGGACCGTCGCCGGACCAGTCGATGCGCACGAGCGACTCACCGGCGGCGTTGCGCCACTCGTAGTGGTCGGGCACCGGGTCGGTGACCGCGCGCACCTCCTCCCCCACTCCCGCGGCCTGGAACACCCGGCCGATCTCGTGGTCGAAGTGCACCGCCCGGGGCAGGTCGTAGGAGCCCGGCCAGCGTTCGAGTGCGATGACGTCATGACCGGCCCGGCCGAGCAGCAGGGCCAGCATCTGGCCGATGGGACCGAAGCCGACGATCGCGGCGTCGTGCACCTTCGAGGGACTTCTACTCACGGCTCTCCTCGACTCGCTGTGGATTCCGTCATCAATCGGCAAGAGCCGCTGAGGCCGCCGGGGCGAAGCCCCGGACCGCCGGGGCGAGGCGAGGCGTCGCCGCCGTCCACAACGGCGCCCTTGCCCGGCCCCCAACATTTCAGCATGATGATTACCTTGATGCTGCATTCGTGCAGACCAAGGCGTCAAGGGGTCCGAGTAAAATGGTCATGACGAATACGGCGAACGTGAGGAACCCAGGTGACTGCCACCCCCGACCGCCCCACCCAGGCGAACGGCCCGAGCGCCGTGGGCCTCGACGGTCCGCCCCGGCAGACACCCTCGGGACGCGCCGAAGGAGCCGCGCGACGAGTCGCGCAGCTGGTCGAAAGCCTGCTTCCCGGCTCCCGGCTGGGCACCAAGGAGGACCTGCGGACCCTGTGCAACGTGTCCGTCGGTACGTTCAACGAGGCGCTGCGGCTGCTTCAGGCCCGCGGCCTGGTCACCGTCAAACCAGGCCCGGGGGGCGGGCTGTTCAGCGCCGAGCAGTCCCCGATGGTCCGCCTCGGCAACTCGGTGCTCGCCCTGGACGCGCAGGCGAACGATGTGGCCGCCGCCGTCCGGATCCGTGACGCCCTCGACCCGCTGCTGATCGAGGACGCCCTCTGGCACGCTTCACCGGCCGACATCGCGGGACTGCGCCGGCACATCACGTCCATGGGGTACGCCGTGGCCTCCGCCGACCCTGTCGCCTTCATCCACGCCAACTGGCGGCTGCACGCCGCCATCGCGGCGATCAGCCCGAACGTCCTGCTCAGCTCTCTCTACACCCACCTTCTCGACCTGATCGAGTCACACACACTGTCGGTCCTGCCGACCGCCGATCAGCCGTTGGGCGAGTACATCGCGCACCGTCACGAACTGCACCGCGCCCTCGTCGACGCCCTGGACCGACGTGACCGCGACACGGCGCTGCGCCTCATCCACGAGCACAACACCACGCTCCGGAGCGAGGACTCCGCCACCGCACCCTGACCATGGGCACCTTCTTCGAGGATCACCCGGTGGTCGGCCGCGTCGTCAGACGAGGCGGCGGTAGGTGCCGCGGTGGCGCAGCAGGGGTTCACCGTTCCCCCGGCCGGCACGGGTGACGGTGCCGATGAGGACGGTGTGGTCTCCGCCGGGGTGGGTGGCGTGAATACGGCAGGTGATCCAGGCGATGGCGTCGCCGAGCACCGGCACGGTGTCCCGTTCGTGGTGCGGTACGCCGGTGAACCGGTCGGGCAGGGGCTTCTCGGCGAAGACCCGCGAGACGTGGTCCATGGTGTCGCCGAGCACGTTCACGGCGAAGGCGCCGTGTTCGAGGATCGCCGCGAGGGTGCCGGAGCGGTGGTGGAGGCAGGCCAGCACCAGGGGCGGGTCCATGGACAGGGAGGTGAAGGCGCTGGTCGTCATGCCCACGGGGCCTTGGGGCGACATGGTGGTCAGCACCGTCACCCCGGCGGGCAGTTCGGCCATGACGCGGCGGAACTGCTGCTGGTGCTCCTGGTCGCTCTGGTCGCTCATGGCGGAGAGAGGGTGGGGCGCGGTGCTGTGTGACATCTAGGTGAGCCCCCCGGTCAGATACTGCTCGCGCAGGCGGTTGCGTTGACGCTTGCCGCTGGTGGTGCGGGGTATGCCGCCGCGTCGCAGCACGATCACCTCATGGAGGTTGAAGCCGAACGCCTGGCGTACCAGGGTCGCGGTCTCGCGCCGGATCCGCTCGTGCGCGTCGGCGCGCAGGCGGGTTTCGACGACCGCCACGACGTGCTCCCCGCCGTCGTCGGTGTGGGAGAAGACGGCGCTGTTGCCCGCGTCGATGTCGGGATGGGTTTCGACGGCTTCCTCGACGTCGTACGGCGGCAGGTTGCGGCCGTTGACGATGAGCAGTTCCTTGACGCGGCCGACGATGTAGAGGTCGCCGTCGCGGGTGAAGCCGAGGTCCCCGGTGGCGTGGGTGCGGTCGGTGAGGGGCCGCGGTGTGCCGTCGGGGGTGAGATAGCCGGCCATGACGAACTCGCCCCGCAGGTGGATCTCGCCTATCTCGTTGTCCGCGCAGGCCGTGCCGTCGGGGGTGCGGATGTCGACGGTGAGGTCGCCGAGAGGCCGGCCGCAGGCGAGGACGGTGAGCGACGGCCTTCCGTCGGCGGCGTCAGTGCTGTCGGCGGCATCGATGGCGTCGGTGACTCTGCTGTGGTGGTGGAGGTCTTCGCGGTCCAGGCGCAGGGCCTTGACCCGCCCCCAGCTCAACTCCCCTGCCGGCCGGTGCTGGAGGGACATGGTGGCGGCCAGGACCGTCTCGGCCATGCCGTAGCAGGGGATGATCACGTCCTCGCCGAGCCGGTGCCCGGCGAAGGTGTCGCGGAAGTCGGTCAGGGTCCGCAGCGGGATCGGCTCCGCGCCGACGTACGCCTGCCGGAGCGTGGACAGGTCGAGGTCCTGGACGGGGGCGCGGCGGTAGCGGTCGGTCGTGGTGCGGTAGCCGAACGGGGGCGCGGTGGTGATGGTCGCGCCGCGTTCGGAGATGTGCCGCAGCCAGGACAGCGGGTCGCGCAGGAAGCTGATGGACGGCATCAGGTCCAGCGGTACGCCTTTGGTCATGGTCGACAGGGAGAGGATGAAGCCCATGTCGTGGTGGAGCGGCAGCCAGTGGCACACCCGGTCGCGCTCCGGGGCGAGTTGGAGTGCCTGGTGGATGGCGCGGACGTTGGCGGTGACCTGGGCGTGGGTCAGGACCGCGGCTTTGGGGGCGCTGGTGGAGCCGGAGGTGAGCTGAATGTGGTGCGCGTCGTCGGGACCTCGTACGGGCAGCTCGCCGTCCCAGCCCGCGGGGGCGTCGAGTTCGGCGGTGCTCAGGTAGGCCGGTCCCGGGGCGAGTGCGCCGAGGGCGTCGGCGGTCGACGTGTCGGCGGTGATGACGGCTGCCGGGGTGGTGACGGTGACGACGGCGCGGAACTGTTGCGCGCCGGTCGAGTCGGCGTCACCGGGGTTGGCGGGTTCGACGATCGTGCAGGGCACGAGTCCGGCCAGGAGGCAGCCGAGGAGCGCGGTGAGATGGCCGGTCCCGGTCGGCAGCGGCAGCAGGACCCGCTCGCCGGGGACGAGGCCCCGGGCCAGGAGCGCTCCCGCGGCTTCGCCCGCCCGCTCGGCGAGTTGCCGGTAGCTCAGACGGGCGGTGACGCCGCGGGAGTCGAGGAAGGTGACCTCGGCGGTGTGGTCGCCGATGGTGCGGTAGTCCAGCAGTCGGCCGTGGAGGGTGGTGGCTCCCATCAGTGGATCCCCCTCACTTGTTCGTGCCACGGGCGGCTTTGGCCGCCACCCGCTCGCGGACGAAGTCGGCCAGGTCGCCGACGTGGGTGAAGGAGAACGCCTCCTTCTCGGGGATGAAGACGCGGAAGGTGTTCTCTATCCGGGTCATGGCGGCGACCAGGGTGATGGAGTCCAGCGGCAGGCTGAGCAGCGCCGTGGTCCGGGAGAGGGCGTCGAGGTCGACGTGGGCGAGGTCGGCCGGTTCGAGTACGTCGGCCAGGGCTTCGCGCAGGGCGGCGAGGATGTCGGCGTCGGTGGGGGTGGTCGACGCACCGGGCGTGGTCGACGCGCTGGGCGTGGTCGGTGTCGTGGTCACGGCCGGGTCTCTCCTGTGGGTGCGGTGACGGTGTCGCTACGGGGGTCCAGGCCGAGGGCCGCCTTGCCGATCATGTCGCGGAGCGCGTCGAGGTTGGCGCCCATGACGGCGCCGGCGCGGGCGTCGCGGTAGTGGCGTTCGAGCGGGTTGGCGCGCAGGAAACCATGGCCGCCGGTGACCTGCATGGCGGTGTCGGCGACGCTGATCGCGGCCTTGTTGCAGAGGTACTTGGTCATGTTGAGCGCGCCGAGGGCTTCCAGCGGATCGTTCTCCGCGGTCCAGGCGCCGTGCAGAAGGGTGAGGCGGGCGGTGTGGACGGTGGTGGCCATGTCGGCGACATGCAGTCGTACGCCTTGGAAGGCGGCCAGGGACTGCCCGGTGGGGGCGAGTTTGCGGCGCAGGACGTGCTCGTTCGCGAACCCTTGGGCGGCGCGGGCTATGCCGAGGGACGCGGAGGCCAGCCCGAGGATGAGGGCGGGCAGGGCGTGGGTGAGGAGGGGCATGCCGCCGCCGGGACCGCCGACGCAGTGGGTGGCGGGGACGCGGCAGTCCAGCAGGAGGGTGTTGGCGCTGTTGGCGCGCATACCCATCGCGTCCCAGGTCTCCTTGACCGCCAGCCCTTCCTGGGCGGCGGGGATGAGGGCCATGGTCTGGCTGCGGCGGAACTCCGTCTCGCCGCTGTGGGCGTTGATGAGGTAGTAGTCGGCGTGGCCGGCGCCGGTGCAGAACGCCTTGGTCCCCCGCAGACGCACCTCGTCCCCGTCGGCTGTGGCGCGCAGCTGTGGGTTGAGGATGTTGCCGCCGGTGCCGGGCTCGGAGAATCCCCAGGACAGCAGCCGTCCTTCGGTGGTGATCTCCTTCAGTACGCGTTGGGCGACAGGGTTGTCGGTCGCGTCGGCGGCCAGCAGGCGGGCGGCGCCCGAGTGCATGGCGAAGATCAGGGCGGTGGAGCCGCAGGCTTCGGCGAGTTCGGCGACCGCCAGTCCCCACGCGGTCAGATCGGCTCCGGTGCCGCCGTACTCGGTCGGGACGAGCAGACCGAGCAGGCCGGCTTCGTGCAGGTCGGCGATGTTGTCGCTCGGGAAGGTGGCAGCGCGGTCGTGGTCCGCGGCGCGGGGTGCGAGGCAGCGACGGGCGACGGCCCGGGCCTCGTCGACGATGTCCTGTTGGTCACTGCTCAGTGCGAGGTCAACCATGAAGCACTCTCCTGGAGGGACGCCGCCACTACCCGCGGCCGTACGGCACCGACGCGTCGGGCCAGGGCCTGCGGGGTGTGGAAACGGGCGTCGATGACGACGTCGGCGCCGGCCGGCGGGTCGGCGGTGGAGTGGGCGTAGACCGCGTTGCCGAACACGGTCAGTGGCACCTGGCTGGGCCGGTCGGCGACCGGGACCGGTTCGCGGTGCCCGTGGCCGAGCTGCCAGCGCTGGTTGGCCGTGAGCGCGGTCGGTGTGTCGCAGGTGGTCACACAGTCCGGCACGGCCAGTTGATGGTGGCGGGCGGTGGGGCAGGAGCGGGCCCAGGCGAGCGGGGTGACGTCCGCCAGCCGCCGTACCCGCCAGCCGTTCCGTACGGCGACCACCGCTGCCGCCTCGGCTTCGAGGACCCGTACGCCGAAGACTTCCAGTTCCTGGAGGAAGGCGTCCTCGTAGACCGCCGCCTCCAGCGGACCGCGCGGTGCCTCGGCGGCGTCGTGCGGGCGGCCGGGGAAGAGGGCCAGGCCCGCGGCCAACTCCCGCCCGTGCGCGGGCTCGGCGGCGAGCGTGGCCAGTGTGCCGAGGTCGTTGACGGTGAGCGTGAGCGGCCCGTCCCCGGCCAACGCCCCCGCCGTGTGTACGAGTTGAGCCGCCGTACGCTGCCAGGCGGCGGGCAGCACCACGCCGGCCCGCGCCCCGGCGGTCCTGATCCGCTCGGCCGCTGCGCGCAGCAGTTCGGTGTCGGGCAGCTTGGCCGCGCAGCCTTCCTGGCCGATGCTCACGGCGTCCACGCCCAGGCCGAGGATCTCGTCGAGACGCTCCAGGGTCGTCAGGCGGACTTCCACCTGGGCCGCTACCTGGACTTCCACCTTCATGGGTCGCTCCCCCTTCCTTTCAGCTCTCTCAGACGTGGGCGCGGCGCCGCGCGGTGTCGCGGAAGCGGCAGCGCTGCTGTTCGCACATCCGCGGGACCCAGCCCATCTGCCACATCAGCTCGGTGCGATCGATGTCGGCGATGGTCTGCTTCGTGCTCCAGCCCTTCGTGACCCCGTTCAGCGCTCGCCGGTACATCTGGGTGATCTTGGCGTTCTGGCGGACGATCGGGCTCTCCCGGCCGGGGATCTGCAGGGCCGCCACCCCGAGTCCGACGAGGGACGGCACGTCGCACAGGGCGCAGTCCGACGCACCGTCGAGGAACCCGCCCAGATCCCTGACCGCGCCCTCGGGCGCGGGGGCGTTCTGGTATCCGGCGCGGCAGCCCAGCCCGGTGCCGCGCTGGTCCGGGAGCCGGCACTGGTGGCAGTTGGCGCCGGAGCCGGTCTGCACGGGCACTTCGACCTCCAGGCCGTCCACGGCGCAGAACGCGGCGATCTCGTCGAGCGTCGAGGCGTGCGGTACGACGATCCGCCGTACCCCGTACGCCTCTCGCAGATGCCGCGCGTAGGCGACCGAGGTGACGCCCAGATGCGCGCCGGCCACCAGGGGGATCCCCGGGTGGGTGTCGGCGATCCAGCGGGCGGTGGGCAGGGCGCCGACGACGACGGTGTCGGCGCCCGCGTCGACGCCCTGTCCCACGTGGGTGAGGAACGCGTTCCTGTCGTCGGCGCCGACGGCGGGCGCGTCCGCGCACAGGTGGACCTTCATCCCGGCCGCGTGTGCCTGGGTGATGATCGCTTTGAGCAGGCGGGGGTTGGACACCTGGGTGGGGTCGCCGTCCCGCTTGCCCGGCAGTGCGTCGAAACTCGCGCGCCGGCCGGCCGGTGGCCGGTGCGCGAGGTAGATCTCCGTCGCCCCGCCGGTGACCTGCAGTTCCAGCATCTGCAGATTGCGTACCGGGGCGTCCAGCCCCACGGACGCCGCGGAGGCCGGGTCGGGCACGGCGACGAACGCCGCTTCCCGCTGTGTGTGCGGTGGTGCCAGCTCCCACTGGTCGGTTACGTCACTCATGTCCGTCCGCCCCCGTTGCGCAGGTGTGTTGACGCGCTGGTGTGTTGTCGCGCAGGTGTGTTGTCGTGCGATGGACCGGCCGGGCCTGCCGCCGACTCGTACCGGCGTCACCGGCCTTACCGGCGTTCTAGGCGTGGGCCGGCTGCGGTACGTCGGCCGGGCCGAGGGCCCTGAGCCGCGCGACGGCCTCGACCACCCGGGCCGTGGCTTCCTCGACGGCCAGGACCGTGGTCGTACGGCCGGGGCTGAACCGCACCGAGGAGCGCGCGCGTTCGGCGGGGATGCCCATCGCGGTCAGCACGTGCGAGGGCTCGTCGCTGCCGGCGTGGCAGGCCGATCCGGCGGAGACGCAGATGCCGTACACGGCCAGGATGTCGACGAGGGTGTCACCACGTACCCCGGCGAAGGACACGTTCAGCGTCTCCGGCACGCACGGCGCCCCGGCGCCGTTGATCTCGATGCCGCCCGCTTCCTCAAGTCCCTTGAGCAGGCGGACGCGGAGCTTGTGACGGTGCTCCTCGAACGCCGGGTCGTCCACGTGGCGCAGCGCGGCGCTCGCGGCCGCGCCCATGCCGAGGACACCGGGCACGTTCTCGGTGCCGGCCCGCATGCCGCGTTCCTGGCTGCCGCCGCGGATCAGCGGTGCGAGCCGTACTCCGGAGGCGACCTTCAACGCGCCGACACCCTTGGGGCCGTAGAACTTGTGCGCGGAGACCGACACCAGGTCCGCGCCGATGCCCGTCAGGCTGACCTTGCCCGCGGTCTGCACCGCGTCGGTGTGCATCAGCACGCCCGCCTGATGGGCGATGTCCGCGATGTCGGCGACGGGCTGCAGGACACCGGTCTCGTTGTTGGCGTGCATCACGGACACCAGCACCGTGTTCGGGCGCAGGGCCGCGCGTACGTCGTCGGGGTCGATCCAGCCGCGTGGGTCGGGGCGCAGGACGGTGACCTCGGCCCCGAACTCGCGCGCCATCGCGGCGGATTCGAGGACGGCGGAGTGCTCGATGGCGGTGGTGATCACATGCGCGCCGCGGTGTTCGGCGGCCAGGACGGTGCCGACGACGGCGAGGGCGTCGGCCTCCGAGCCGCCACCGGTGAACACGACTTCGTCGGGTCCGCAGTCCAGCAGCGCGGCCAGTTGGGCGCGTGAGAACTCCAGTGCCTCTTTGGCCTCGTCGCCGGCGGCGTGCCGTGAGGAGGGGTTGCCGGTGATGCTCATGCCGCGCAGTACGGCCTCGGCCGCCTCGGGGCAGACGGGGCTGGTCGCGGCGTGGTCGAGGTAGACGCCCGTGCCGCCCGTGCCGGGCAGGAACGGGCTAGGCGCAGATGAGAGGCGCGTCATCGTCCACTCCCTCCCGGTGGTTGGTCACCAGGCGGTGTGCCACCTGTCGGCCGAGGGCGGCGACGTGCCGCTGGTCGGGGGCGAGGCCGCCGAGCAGCGTCTCGACCTTCTCGTCGTCCCAGGTCTCGATGTCGGCGAGCGCGCTGCCGGAGGCCGCTTCGGCGATGACGCTGGCGGTGGCCAGTGAGGCGGCGCAGCCGTGGGCGCGGAAGCGGATCTCGGTTATCACGCCGTCGGTGACGGTGGCGGTGAGCATGATCTGGTCGCCGCAGACGGGGTTGCCGATGAACGCCCGCACATCGGGGTTCTCCAGCTCGCCGGCGTGGCGCGGATCGGTGAAGTGGTCCACCACGGTGGGGCTGTAGCGCGGCATGGCCTCTCAGCCCTTCGCCGGTGCGGCAGCGGCGGGGACCTCGCACTCGGCGACAATCTCCTGGCTGTCGATGAACTTCTCGATGCTGACGGCGCAGCAGCCGAGTTCGGCGCCCTGCAGTCGGCGGCGGAAGGAGACGGTCTGCCCGGTACGGCCGCAGGGGCAGGGGCTCTCGTCGACCTCGCCGACGTCCTCGCTGAGGATGAACGCCGGATAGCCGGTGGACAGGGCGTCCATGAGGGCGATCACGCCGGTCCTGCCGGGGGCGAGTTCGACGTCCGTGTTCTCGACGTCGCGGATGGAGATGTACGACCACGGCGGTACGTGCTTGCGATGGTGCTCGCACTCCATGGCCAGCATGTTCGACTCGATCATGCCGTACATGTCGCGGACCCGGTCGGCGGGAATGCCCAGGTACTTCTCGATCTTGGCGTTGAACTCCTCGCGGCTGATGGACTCGCCGGTGTACCGCTTCCACCCGCCGAGGGTGATGACCAGCGACTCCGGGTCGAGCTTGAGGGTGATGTCCTCCAGCTCCAGGAAGCGCAGCAGACGGCCGACGAGGAACGGCGGGCCGATGATGTGCCGCGTCATCGACTCCTCCCACGAGTCCAGTTGGGCGATGGCCTCCTCGGGGTCGAAGGCGTAGTCGCGCACGATGTAGGCGTGGGTGTCCAGCAGGCCGTTGAGGACGTTGAACGCCTTGACCATGCCCATCTCCGGCGTCTCGGCCGTCGACGGGCACAGAAACAGACCGGCGCCCTTGCCGACCTGGAAGAACTCCCGGTACTGGGCGAAGATCGCGGTCATCACCCGGCTGACGGTGGTGATGTCGCGGCGGGCGACGCTCGGCACGCCGCCGGTGCCGGTGGAGCGGATCTCCAGCTCGACGTCGGTCAGCGGGGCGGTCATCAGCACATGCGCGTCGGGCTGCTTGAACATCCGTACCGGCAGCAGCGGTATCTTCACCAGGTCCGCGAGTTCCTTGATGTCGTCGGCACTCACGCCGGCCGCGTCGCTCTGGGCGCGGTAGAAGGCGTTGTGCGTGGCGTGCTCGGCGAACGAGCCGCGCATCGCGGCGGTCACCGAAGCTTTCCACTCGCTCTCGGGCAGTCGGAACGCGACGTCCGGACAGCCGAGCATGGCAGCGAGTTCCATGAAATCCCCCTAGATTTCGGGCAGCGAGAAACTGCGGCACGCGGCCCCGGTGTCCTTGAACGCACCGGCCGCGGCGCGACCTACTATTGCAGTAGTACTACGCGGATAGTCAAGGATCGGCGGATGTCCTATGCTGCTCGCCATGGCGAGACTGGGTGACCTCGAACGGGCGGTCCTCGACTGCCTGTGGCAGGCGGACGAGCCGCAGACGGTACGTGAGGTGCATGAGGCGTTGGCGGGCAGACAGCTGGCCTACACCACGGTCATGACCACGCTGCAGCGTCTCGCCCGCAAGGGTCTGGTCGCCCAGGACTCCCAGGCCAGGGCTCATCGTTTCAGCGCGGAAGCCACACGCGAGGAGATGTTCACCGAGCTGATGACCGACGCGCTCGGCATCGCCGGTGACGAGCACGAGGCCATGCTCCGCTTCGTCGACGTCATCAGCCCGGAGGCGCGAGCAGCCCTCGCCGAGGGCCTCGGCCAGCAGAAGAAGAACAAGCGGTAGGCAAGGACGAGCGGTAAGCAGAAACTCGCGGTGAGTACGGACCGACCTCCGGTATCACAGCAGGTTGATGTGCGACGGGCCCGCCTCAGGGGACGGGGCGGCCATCGCTGGAGAACACAAGTTCACATAGGTAACGGGGGGTTACGTGGATGCGCTGTGCCTTGTGCTGTTGTCCGTACTGTTGATGGCCTCGGTGTCCGCCGTGGTCACGCTCACCAAGTGGCCCTTACGGGCGCCGTGCGCGGCGTTGGCCCTGTGGCTGGCCGGCTGCGCGGGAGGACTCACCGCGCTGGGGTGCGCCACGTACGCGCTGTTCGCGCACCTGGACGCGCAACTCGCCCACGAGAGGCTTCGTCTTCCCCTGGATGTGCTGGCCGTCGTCGGTGCGTGGGCGTTCGTCGGTCACGTCGTGGTGGCCTATGTCCGGGTGCACCGTCAGGGAGCGCGACGCCGGGAGCGGCATCTGACCCTGCTCGGACTGTTCGGACACCCGGTCCAGCATCTTTCGGCGGTCATCCTGCCCAGCCGGCATCCGCTCGCCTACAGCGTGCCCGGACCCGAGGGCGGCCGTGCCGTCATCTCCGACGGCGTGATCACCGGGTTCAGCCGCGAGGAGATCGCCTCGGTCCTCGCTCATGAGCACGCCCATCTGCGCCAGCGCCACCACCTGCTGACGCAGCTCAGCGAGGCCCTGTGCGCGTCCTTGCCGAAGCGGCTCTGTTCCGTCCGCTTCTCCGAGCGTTTCCACAGCCTGATAGAGATGCGCGCCGACTGCGCGGCCCGCGTCAAGTGCGGCCGGTACGCCATCGCCCAGGCGCTCGCCCGCATGGCGCCCGACAGCCCGGCGGAGCCCACCGCCGACTCCGGCTGCCCCGTCGCGGCCCGGCGCCGCCATCTGCTGTCCAACGAGCGATGTTGCAACTCCCTGGCGTCCTCGGCCGTCTTCTGCCTGGCCTGTGCCGTCGCCGCCGCCCCGGTCGTACTGACCGCCGTCGGATTCCTCACGGCCGCGTGTACGTACGTCCGCCACTGACGCCCCTCCAGCGCGAGGGGCCTTTTCATTGCCCGTCGTACGTCGCGTACGTCTCCGAGAAGGGACCCCATGATGGAACAGCGAGTGTCCGAGACCATAGAGATAGCCGTGCCGCCCGGTGTCGTGTACGACGCGGTGACGAACGTGGCCGACATGGGCCGCTGGAGCCCCGAGTGCACCGGTGCCGACGTCAAGGGCGACGAGCTCGCCCGACGAGTGACGCCGGGCATGAAGTTCACCGGCCACAACCGGTCCCCCAAGCGGCCCTGGTCCACGCAGTGCACCGTGACCGCGGCCGAGCCCGGCGAGCGATTCACCTTTCTCGCCAAGGGTGTCGGTCTGCGCGTCGCGATCTGGAGCTACCGGTTCGAATCGCTCGACTCCGGCAGGGCGACCAAGGTCACCGAGACCTGGATCGACCAGCGCGGCTGGTTCATGCACTTCATCGGCCCGAAGGTGAGCGGGATCCACGACCGGGCCACCCACAACCGTCGAACCATGGAGGTCACGCTCCAGCGCCTCAAGGAGTCGCTGGAGAAGGAACACCACGCCACGTGAGCGAGGATCGGCCGTGAACGGCAGGTGGGCCGCCGGGCCGGTGGGGGGTACCGGCCTGGCAGCCGCGGCGCGATACGGATACGGGGGATGAAGCCGTACCGCGCCTCCCTGGGCACCCGGCGACGGCCGGGAGCCCAGGGAGTCTTTCTACGGAACCGCCGTCTCGGCCTTCCCCGGGACAGCCTCCTCGGCCACCGGCGTCTTGGCGCGGGCGGGCAGGAGCGCCACGACAAGAATCGCGGTGACGGCGGCGAGTCCCGCGCAGATCAGTGCCACGGTCGACATGCCGGCGACGAACGCGTCCCGGGCCGAATCGGCGAGAGCGGTGGCCTGCGCGCCCGGCAGTTGCTCCGCCACCTGGACGGCCGCCGCGACGTTGTCGCCGACCGCTTCCGTCGCCCGGGCGGGCAGACCCGGCGGCACGTCGTCCTCCACGTTGCTCCGGTAGACGGAGTTCAGCGAGCTGCCGAGTACCGCGACACCCACCGAGGCGCCGATCTGCCGCATGCTGTTGGCCAGCGCCGACCCGGCTCCCACCTGGTCCAGGGGCAGTGAGCCGAGGATCGCGTCCAGCGTGGTGGGCATCGTGAACCCGAGCGCCGCGCCCATGACGGCCAGCGCCGTACCGGTGACGAGGAAGTCGGTGTCCGCCTCCACGGTGGCCAGCAGGCCCAGCCCGGCGACCCACAGCAGCATGCCGAACGCGACGATGGCCTTGGTGCCGATCCGCCCGACCAGCCGACCGCCGACCGCCGCCGCGACGACCAGCGCCCCGATCATCGGCAGCAGGTGCAGTCCGGTGTCCATGGCGTCCTTGCCCTGGACCTGCTGCAGGAACTGCGGCACCACGAACAGGACGCCGAAGAGGATGAACATCACCGCGGAGATCGCGACGCTGGACCAGGTGTAACGGGCGTTGCGGAAGAAACCGAGGTCCACCAGTGGATTGGCGGACCGGCGCAGCCATACGAACAGCAGCCCGAGCAGCAGGAGTCCGCCGATCACGGTGAGGAGAACCGTGGGGTCGCTCCACCCCGCGTTCGGCACCTCGATGACGCCGTAGACGAAGGCGGAGACACCCACCAGGGACAGGACCGCGCCGACGATGTCGAGCCGCTTGGCGTTGGGGTCGCGGGTCTCCGGGACGAACACCAGCATCCCGACCACGGCGATGATGACGACCGGGATGTTGATCAGGAAGATCGAGCCCCACCAGAAGTTGCTCAGCAGCCAGCCGCCGGCCAGCGGGCCGAGCGGGAGCCCGAGGGCGAATCCGGCGGTGGCGATCGCCATGGCCTTGGAACGCTCCTCCGGCGGGAACATCAGCGGCACGATCGACAGGGCGAGCGGTGTGATCGCGGCGGCTCCCGCCCCCATGACGATCCGGGCGACGATCAGGCCGTCGGGGCTGTCGACCCCCATGACCATCAGGGAGCCGACGCCGAACAGCAACAGGCCCCCGATCAGGACCAGTCGGCGGCCGATACGGTCACCCAGCACACCCAGCGGCAGCAGCAGACCGGCGAAGGGAAGGGTGTAGCCGTCGGTGAACCACTGGAGTTCGGTGGTCGTCGCCTCCAGATCGGTGGCCAGCGTGGGCAGGGCGACGGTCAGGATGGTGGCGTCCAGCCCGACGATCATCAGGCCGAAGACGGGCGCGGCCAGGGCCAGCCAGCGCCTCTTGACCAGGCCGGGGGGCGGGGTTGGCGTTAAATCGGATGCGGTGGTGCTGGGCTTCGCCATGGATGCTCTCCTCAACGGGACGCGGACAGAACGCGATTCGATGCCGGTACGTCAGCCCTCGGTCGGACACAGCGGCCGATCGGGATCGGGCAGGATCTGTCGCGGCCGGGCCGCGTACGGGCTGCGGGCTGCGGGCTGCGGGCTGAGTGCAGGCCGCTACGGGCCGCGTATGGGCTGCCTGAGGCTGCGTACGGGCGCACTTGAAAGCCCCCTGAGCTGTTCGCGCTCAAGGGGCGACGGAAAATCCCCCTCGTGAAGTTCTCGGGCACCGGGCCCGGCCGCTGCCTCGACCGGCAGCGATGTCAGGTCAGTTGCAGCAGTCGCACCCCGGGGCGCAACCGCAGGTGTCCTCGGCCGGCGCCGGTGCGGCGTCGGCCTTCAGCGTGCTGAGACCGGCAGGCGCGCAACAGTTGTCGCCGCGCCATGCCTCTCGGCCTTCCCTGACCGCGATCGTGGCTATGACGAGAGCGGCGATCGGATCCGCCCAGGACCAGCCGAGGGTGGCGTTTGCCACCAGGCCCACCAGCAGTACGGCCGACAGATACGTGCACAGCAGCGTCTGCTTCGAGTCCGCGACCGCCGACGCCGACCCCAACTCCCGTCCGGCCCGCCTCTGCGCGGCGGACAGAAAGGGCATGATCGCCAGCGACAGGGCGGCCAGCACGATGCCCGGGACCGACGACTCCGCCTCACCACCGCCCGCCAGCGCCCGGACCGCGTCCACCGTGACGAATGCCGCGAGCGCGAAGAACGACACCGCGATGACCCGCAGCGCCTTCTTCTCGCGCGCTTCGCGCACGGCGTGCTCGCGAGCCGAGAACTGCCAGGCGACAGCGGCCGCCGACGAGACCTCGACGATCGAGTCGAGGCCGAAGCCCACCAGGGCGGAGGACGATGCCATCGACCCCGCGGTGAGGGCGACGATCGCCTCGATCACGTTGTAGCCGATCGTGGCGGCCACCAACAGCCTTATGCGACGGGTCAGTTCCGCGCGGCGGTGGGGTGCCGCGCCGAGCGAGATCTCCGCGGTCATCAGCAGCAGCCCTTCTCCTCCGCCTCCGGGCACGTGACGTCCTCCGCGACAGCCACCACGGCCTCGCGCAGATCGTCGAGCGCGTGCCCCAGCCGGGGATCGGCCAGCTCGTACCGGGTACGGCGCCCCTCGGGCACCGCCACGACCAACCCGCAGTCACGCAGACACGCCAGATGGTTCGACAGGCGCGTGCGGGAAATACCGATGGTGTCGGCCAGGTCGGACGGGTACGCGGGAGCCGCCCGCAGGGCGAGCAGCAGTTGGCACCGGATCGGATCGGCGAGGGCGCGGCCGAACCGTGCCAGCACCTCGATTTCGGACGCGAGATTCAGCACGACGAAAACGATACACGGAAGCCTGAATTCAGGGAAGCGTGGACAGTGGGCGGATCGAAGAGCTGTCCCGATGATCGCCGCCCGTGGCGGTAGCGGCCCGTCGAGAACCGGCTCAGGGCAGACAGGTACGCTGCGGAGGAATGCGGCACGCCCCGCGCCGGACCCGCGTGCCCGCGACGCCGATCAGACTCTTCGAAAGCGCAGACGTCATGCCATCGACCAGCCCGCAGCGCGTGGCTCTCGCGGTTGATGGGGCGTTGCGCGGGCGGCGTGGATTGCCTGGACCGCGTGGCCTACGTGGACTGCGTGGACTGCTTGCCGGTGCGCTGGCCGTGCTGTCCGTTCTGCTGCCGCTGGCCTGTCACGCTCTTTCGCAGGGCCACGCGCCGGGCTGGCTGCTGCTCGCCACGACGGCGTGCCTGGGCCTGCCCGCGTTGGTGTGTCTGACCGGACCCCGGCTGTCGGACAGCCAGGTGCTCGCCGCTCTGGCGGCGGCCCAACTCGCGTATCACGTCGCGTACTCCCTGCCTGGGGCCTGCGCGGCTGTCACCGATCCCGCCGGTCTTCGCGGTCTCTTCGAGCACGTGCCCGCCGAGGGACCGCCACCGGAAGTCCTCGTCGGCGGACAACTGGTCACGCTGTTGATCGCCGCGCGGCTGCTGGGCGTCACCGAGCGACTCGTGTGGCGCGGCAAGCCGGCGCTCGCGGCTCTGCGGCTGCTCCTTCAATTCGTCTGGCCGTTGCGGCAGTCGGCACACGACCCGCGTCCGGTTCCGCGCTCGCGTGAGGGCTCCGGACCGCCCGCGTCCACCGTGCTGGCCCGGCTGCACGCCGGACGGGCGCCTCCGCGTCGTTGGCCCGGGTCTTTCGCGCCGGGCCTGTACTCGCTGACCGGGCCGATGCCCGTCGGCGGTCCCCGCCTGCCCTGACGGGCACAGCCACGGGGGCGGCCGGGTATCGGCGCTTCCGTCCCGGCCGAGCCGGGGACCTTCAGAGAGCACCCCCTCATGCACGCTGTGAACCGGCGTGCCGCCCGCGCGGCGGCACGTTGTCTCGTCGTACCCCTGTCCGTGGCGCTGCCGTGGTTCGCCGCCCAGCCCGCGTTCGCCCACACCGAACTTGTCTCCGGCAGCCCTGCCGAGGCCGCTTCGGAGAGCCGGCTCCCGCGGCACATCAAGCTGACCTTCAGCGACGAGATGACGTCGCGGTACGCCAAGGTCGCCCTCACGGCGCCGGACGGTGAGCAAGGCGCCGCCGGTGCGCCGCAGGTCACGGGCAGGACCGTCACACTGCCGGTGAAGCCGGGCCTCCCTGCGGGGAGTTACACGGTGGGATACCGGGTCGTCTCCGCCGACGGTCACCCCGTCGCCGGTTCGTACCGGTTCACCGTCGAGGAGGAAGAAGAGAGGAAGGAGGAGGAAGGGGGAACGGAAGCGGCTGCCGGGTCCCCGACCCCGGCGCCTCGTTCCGTGCCCGACCCGTCGCAAGCGGGGGACGCGACCCCGTCCGGTGCTGAGGAGACCTCGTCCGGTGTTCCCGCGATGGTTGCCGCCGGCGGTCTTCTCCTGCTCGGCGCAGCCGCTGTGTCCGTCGCGGTGATTCGACGGAGGCGTGTCCGCCATGGCAGTTGACGCCCGCCGCGCGCCGTACCCCTCTCTGCTGCTCGGGGGCGGCCTGTGCACAGCTGTCGCCGTAGCCGTCCTGACGCTGTGGGCAGGAGGGACATCTGCGGAGCAGGTCCCCGGCATCCAGGGCCCCGGCGCGCTGACCACCTGGGCTCTGCCCGTGGCCCGTACGGTCGCGAACGCCGCCGCTGTCGTCGTCATCGGCGCGCTGCTGCTCGTGACCGTTCTGCTGCCGGGAGGCCGGCGGCTCGACGATTCGCGGTTGCGCTATATGACTTGGGCGGCGTGCGCGGCGGCGGTGTGGGCGGTCGCGTCGGCGGCCCTGCTGGTGTTCACCCTGTCCGACCTCTTCGCCCGGCCCGTCGGCCAGGTCCTCGCCCCCGATGTACTGGCGGACTTCGTCCTCACGGACGCGCAGGGGCGTTCGTACGCGCTGATGACGGGTGCCGGAGCGATCCTGGCCACGGTGTGCCTGGGCATCGGCACCGTGCGCTGGGCGGGGGCCGCGCTCCTGCTCGCCGTCGCCGGACTGCTGCCGCCCGCCTTCACCGGCCACTCCGCGGGGGCGGGGAATCACGACGCCGCCGTCACCAGTCTCGCGCTGCATCTGGTCGGTGTCGCGGTCTGGGTCGGTGGGCTGGCGCTGCTGCTGGTCGCCGCCGTGAAACGGGACGCCGGTCTGGATACGGCCGTACGGCGCTTCAGCCCGCTGGCCGCCGGGGCGTTCCTCGCGGTCGCCGCCAGCGGCGTGGTCAACGCGGTCGTACGACTGCCTTCCGCCGCCGACGTGTTCAGCAGCCGGTACGGCCTGATGGTGCTGCTCAAGACGGTGGCGCTGCTGGTCCTGGGCGGTCTGGGGTGGTGGCATCGACAACGCGTCCTGCCCACCTTGAGCGGCGGATCGAGACGGCCCTTCATCAAGCTCGCCGCCGGTGAACTGCTGGTGATGGCAGCCGCGACGGGACTCGCGGCGGCACTGTCCCGTACACCGCCGCCCGGCGCCGAGGCTTCGGCGCTGTCGCCCGCCGAGGAGCTGCTGGGCTTCGCGATGCCGCCGCCGCTGGGCGATTTCCCGTGGACGCCGCTGTTCACCCAGTGGCACTTCGACCCGCTGTTCGCGTTCGGTACGGCTGCCGCCGCCCTCGCCTACCTGGCTGCCGTACGCAAGCTCCGTGCCCGGGGCGACAGTTGGCCCCTCGGGCGCACGATCGCGTGGATGGCCGGGCTGGCGGTGACCGTACTCGCCACGATGAGCGGCCTCGCGGTCTACGGCAAGGTGATGTTCAGCGTGCACATGGGGCAGCACATGATCCTCGCGATGACCGCCCCCGTCCTCCTGGTCCTCGGAGCGCCGGCGACCCTCGCCCTGCGTACCCTGCCCGCCGCGGCCAAGGGCGGGACGGCGGGCCCGCGCGAGCTGCTGCTGGCGCTGTTGCGGAGCCGCTACGTGAAGGTGATCTCGCATCCGGTGGTGGCGAGCGTCCTGTTCATCGCCAGCGCCTTCGCCGTCTACTACACCTCGCTCTTCGAGGGCCTGATGCGCAGCCACCTGGGTCACACGGCGATGCTGGTGCACTTCCTCGCCGTGGGGCTGCTGTTCTTCTGGGTGATCATCGGGGTGGATCCCGGACCACGCCGACTGCCTTACCTGGGGCGGCTGTTCGTACTGATCCTGACCATGCCGTTCCACTCCTGGTTCAGCATCTCGGTCATGAGTTCGACGGACATCATCGGCGAGGGCTGGTGGACGGACGTGGGCCGGAGGTGGGGCGAGTCCCTCGCGGACGATCAGTACAACGGAGGAGCCATCGCCTGGGCGACCGGCGACATCCCCGTACTGATCACCACCATCGTTCTCGCGGCCCAGTGGGTCCGCTCCGACGCCCGCGAGGCGCGGCGGGTCGACCGCCGGATCGACCGGGGTGACGCCAACGACCCGCTGGCGGCGTACAACGCGTACCTCGCGAGTCTGCACGCACGCGACCGGAGGCCCCGCGCCCCCGCCCGATCCCCAAAGACCCCCGAGAACTGAGAACCGAGAACCGAGGACTGAGGACTGAGGACTCATGAAGAAGCATTTCCTTGTCGCGGCGGCTCTCCTGGCCGTGCTGACTGTCGGCTTCGGTGTCGCTCTCGCACTCTCCGCGAACAGTTCGACTTCCGGCACGGTCGACGCCGAGCCCGCCGCCGATGCCCAGCCCGTTCGCGCGTCGAGCCATCGCCTGACCGATCCCGCACGCAGCGAGCTGACCGTGGTGGAGTTCCTGGACTTCGAGTGCGAGGGCTGTGGGGCGATGTATCCCGTCGTCGAACGGCTCCGCGAGGAGTACAAGGACCGCGTCACGTTCGTGGCCCGCTACTTCCCGATGCCCGGTCACCGCAACAGCCAGACGGCCGCGCTGGCCGTCGAAGCCGCCGCAGGGCAGGGGAAGTTCGAGCAGATGTACAGCAAGCTGTTCGACACCCAGAAGCAATGGGGCGAGGCGCGGGAGTCCAAGGCGGCGACCTTCCGCGGTTACGCGAAGGACCTCGGCCTCGACATGGAGAAGTTCGACTCGGCCGTCGCCGATCCCCGGACCGACGAGCGGGTCCGGACCGACCAGCGCGACGGCCTGGGCCTCGGCGTACAGGGCACGCCGACCTTCGTCGTGGACGGTGCCAAGATCCCGACACCGGGCTCGTACGAGGAGTTCAGGGATCTCATCGAGACCGGGCTCGCCCGGTGAACGCGTCCTGCCTTCCGGAGCGCGCCTACGATGGTCGTGCAGGCGACGGCGCGGCAGATGGCGGAAGGAACTCGGGGAAGTGCGGTGGCTGGGGAATCTGGAGGCCGAGATCCTGGACTGTCTGTGGAAGTGGGGACGGCCCGCCACCGTTCGTGAGGTGGTCGACGACATCAACACGCGCCGCCCCGCCGCGTACACGACTGTCATGACGGTCGCCTCGATCCTCCACACCAAGGGCTGGCTGACCCGGCAGAAGCAGGGCCAGGCGTGGCTCTACACGCCGGTGCGCAGCCGGGAGGCGTACTCGGCCGCCCTCATGGAGGACGCGCTGGGAGCCAGCGAGGACCGCCCGGCCGCGTTGGCGTACTTCGTGGAACGCATGTCGGACGACGAAGTGGCCGCGCTGCGCGAGGCGTTGCGGGCCGTCGACCGCGACGTCGACCGGGACGTCGAGCCGTGAACGCGGCTCCCGCGCTGCTCGGCTACGCCGCCGCCGTGGGCGTGCTCGCGCCGCGCGTGATGCTGCGCAGCGCGTGGCCGCACCGGGCGCCGGTGCTGGCCGCCGCCGTGTGGTTCGCGCTCGCCGCCTCGTTCTCCGTGTGTGTCGCGCTCGCCGCGTTGCACCTCGCGACGCCCGGCGCCCATCTGCACGGCATCCTCTACTCGTGCGGTGTCGCCCTGGGAGTCGGGCCGCCCGACGCCGGTGCGGTGCGGCGGTTGGGGGTCGGCGTCTCGGTGGCCGTACCGACGGCTCAGGCCGCCGCCTTCGTGTATCACGTGCTGCGCGCCCGCGTGGCTCGTACCCGGCACCGCAAGGTCCTCGACAAGGTGGGCCGGCCGTCGGCGCGGCTGGGCGCCACGGTCCTCGATCACCTGACCCCGACCGCCTACTGTCTGCCGGGGCACCGCTCCCGGATCGTGGTGAGCAGCGGCGCCGTCGAGTTGCTGTCCGACGCGGAGATCGCCGCTGTCGTGGCGCACGAGCGGGCCCATATCGCCGGCCGGCATCATCTCCTGCTCGCGGCGGCGCGCTCCTTCGCCGTCGTGTTCAGAGGAGTGCCGCTGGCCCGGCGGACGGGGGAGCAGATTCCCCTTCTGCTGGAGATGGCCGCCGACGACGGCGCCCTGCACGTCCATCCGCGACGGACGCTGGTCACCGCCATGTTCGAGATGGCCTCGGCGGGCGCGGTCCCGAAGGGCGCGCTGTCGGCAGGGGGGCGCACGGTGCATGTACGGCTGCGCCGGATTCTGGCGCCGACACGGCGTACGCATCCCGCGTTCCGGGCCGTTGTGGCCGGGTCGGCCGTGCTGATGCCGGTGCTGCCCCTGCTGCTCGCCTGCCCTCCCGGACTGGCTCAGGGCGTGTATTAGAGGCGTACGCCCCACATGAACGGCATGCCGCTGCGGGCGATCGACTCGTAGCGCACCTGGGCGCCCGGCTTCGGGGAGTGGAGGATCTGGCCGTTCCCGGCGTAGAAGCCGACATGGCTGAGGTCGGTGCGCATGATGATGAGGTCGCCGGGCTTGAGCGCGCTCAGGGAGTTGATACGGGTGCCGACATTGGCCTGGGCCTGGGAGGTACGGGGTATGGAGACGCCGGCCTGCTGGAACGCCCAGGACGTCAGTCCGGAGCAGTCGAAGGAGTTCGGGCCGGACGCTCCCCATACGTACGGCATGCCGACCCGGCTCTTCGCCGCGTCGAACGCCGACGCGCCGCGCTGTGACCCGCTGGCCTCGTTGCCGAGGTCGACACGGTCGCTGTCGCGGTTGATCCGCTCCTCCTTGGCCGTTCGCTCCGCGCGTTCTTCGGCCGTCAGCGAGTTGAGGAGCGTCTGGGCCTTCGCCAGCTTGCCCTGGATCTCCTTCTTCTTGCTGCCCAGTTCCTTACGGGTGTCCTGCAGCGCCTTGAGCTGTTCGCCGGCCCGTGCCCGCTGCTGCTGGTAGGCGCGCTGCTGGGAGAGGTACTGCTTCAGCGTCTCGGCCTGCCGGTCGCTCAGCCGGTCCATGTCCGACGCCTTGTCCAGATAGGTGTCCGGGTCGGTGGAGAGCATCAACTGGAGCGAGGGGTCGAGCCCGCCGCTGCGGTACTGGGCGGTGGCCACCGAGCCGAGGCTGTTGCGGAGTTCGTTGAGACCGTCCTGGCGGCGGGCCGCCCCGTCCTGGAGGTTCTCGACCTGCTTCTCCAGCTTGCCGGCCTTCTCCTGCGCCCCGGTGTACTTCTCCGTGGCCTGGGTCGCCTCCTCGTACAGGCGGTCGATCTGTGCCTGGACGCCCTTCGCGTTGGGATCGGGAAGCGGGTCGGCGGACGCCGACTGGGTCGACAGCGCCACGGCCGCGGCGGCAGTCACGGTGAGCACGCCCGTGTACGCGGGGGTCGGCTGCTTCGGACGACGGTGGGACGCCATGGAGGCGA
The DNA here is from genome assembly GCF_042670825.1 of Streptomyces sp. NPDC057137. Classification (NCBI taxonomy): domain Bacteria; kingdom Bacillati; phylum Actinomycetota; class Actinomycetes; order Kitasatosporales; family Streptomycetaceae; genus Streptomyces; species Streptomyces sp. NPDC057137. Next base: position 56,245 of record NZ_JBHUUW010000002.1, read on the forward strand.
GCTCCTTCTTCCTCGGCCGCTGCCGGACGGACAACTCGGCTGTCCTCCGACTCCGCGCGGGCGCAACGGATTTGGCGGCACCTTCACTGCCGACCCGGATGCGTGATCGACCGTACATAGGCTCGATCACGCATACTAAGCGTCTTAGTGAGCTGGCTCCAAGCCCGGGACCCGTCCGGCCCCTCGACGTGGCGTACGCCCGACGGGGAGCGGGCCGGTGCGCGGCATACGTCGCGCACCGGCACGCTCACGGTCAGGCGCGGTTACGGGAGCGGCGCACCCACCAGATCGCGGCTCCGGCGGCCAGAACCGCGACGACGGCGACCACGGTGAGGAGCACCCCGTCGCTGCCGGAGTCCTCCTCCTCCGCATCGGCCTCCGGCTCCGAGGAAGCCGAAGCCGATGCCGTGGCACCGTCGCCCGGACCGGCGGCGGCCGACGACGACGCGCTCGCACTCGGCTCCGCCGACGGACTCGGCGCGATCAACTCGGCGCCGGGCGCGGCCTCCTTCAGCTCCAGCACCGGGGCCGGGTTCTCCACCTGCTGTCCGTCGCCGGGTACTTCGATCCAGCGGGAGATCTTGCCGTCGCCATAGGTCTCGACGGTCTTGAAGGCCAGCGACTTCGCGTCCGGCAACTGCCGGACGGTGACGCTGTGTTCGGCGTCCGTGCCCGCGGCCAGCGCCGTACCGCCCACGGTGTAGCCGTCGGCCGTGGCCGCCAGCTTCCACCCCTTCGGGGCCTCCTTCAGAGCGACGGTGTCGGGCGCGATGCCCTTCGGCAGCACGATCCGCAGCTCCTTGATGCCGGCGGCGTCGGACTCCGCCTCGGAGACGAACGACAGGGTGACGTTCTCGGCCAGCGCCCTGCTGTCCGACGCGGTCACTTCGGCGTGCGCCGCGGCCGGACCTGTCCCTATCGCCAGCGTCGCGACGGTCGCGGCGGCCAGGACGCCGAGGCGCCGGCCAGCGGTGGATGTGCGTGAAGCGTTCATGAGCGGGTCTCTCTCCGTACGGGCGGAGTCACGCGCAGCGGGCGCGATCCGCGGGGTTCAGGGGAACGTCGCGTACGCGGCCTTCCGGTGGACCTCGACGGATCAGCACGTGGGCGAGAACGGTCCGCGCCGTGGACTGCCGGTACGCGACCGGTGGTGGACCGCTCGAAGTCCGGGGCAGCGAGCGGGGTATGAGCCCGCGCCGCCCGACCGCGGTGGCGACAGCGGCGGCGAGCGCCCCGGCCCAGCTGCCCACGTCGTGCGGCAAGTTGGACAGCCGCCGATCGGCGCGATGCATGAGGACGGCGACGGAAACGGCCGCCAGGAGATGCGCGGCCGACATCATCGGAGCGCTGTGGTGCGCGGCGTATCCCGTGCTCGCGGCGCCGTGCGCCTCACTGTGCTGAACGGTGACGGGGCCGTCGGACGAGGACAGCGCGGTATGCAGAACGACCTGCGTGACCGCCGTCGCCCCGGCCACGGGCCACCATGAACGGGCCTTGCCCGCCCCGGCGGCAACGACAGCCAGCACAGCGGCGGACACGACGAGCAACCGGAGCCACGGCACCGGGTCTTCCGACGCCAGATGGTGACCGACCACGGCCAGCACGGCACTTGTCCCCGTGAACACGGCAGCGCGAAGCCATCGTCCCGCCCGCTCTGCGCGTGGGGGACGACGAGGCGCGGATCCTTCGGCCTTGGCCATGCTGCGCACATCATCCACGCCTCGGTATCAACGTGCGGCTCACCCGCCAGGTTGAACGGCGGGCCGCACCGATACGTACCTCCCCCCACACCCCGCCCGCAGGAAGGCAACACCGGTGACGTCACCCCGCGCCCACCCCGCACGCATCACGGGGGCGCTCGCCCTGCCCCTCCTCCTGGCCTCCCTGGTCATGGGATGCTCGGCCGATCCGGCCGGCAGGGCGAGCACACCACCCCCGAAGGCGACGGCCACGCCCGTCCCGTCGGCCGCACCCGCGAGCATCGAGAAGATCGCGTCCATGACCGGCTGCGCGGCGGAGATGCGTACCGAGGCCGACGAACTCCGTGAAGCGGTGTGCGTCACCCCGGAGGGCAACTGGATCGTGACGACGTTCCCGACGGAGAAGCTCAAGCAGACGTGGCTGGACACCGCGAGCATGTACGGCGGTACCTACCTGGTCGGCCCGAGATGGGCCATCGGCGCGAAGCCCCCGCTGCTCAAGAAGCTCCGCACGAAGGTGGGCGGCGAGGTCCAGGAGCTGCGCGGCATGAGTTAGCCCGCACCGCCGGCCGGTGCGGCTGATTCGCACTCGGTGCGGCCCTGGGCTCCGGGCGTCGCCTCGATCAGGCGGAAGATGTTGGGGGTTGGCAGTGGGTTCACTCGCGTACGTGGTGGCGGCCGATCGGGAGCATCAAGGGGCGGCCGGAGACGGGGTCTTCGATGACGCGGCTGTCGAGGCCGAACACCGTGCGGACGGTCTCCCGCGTCAGTACGTCGGACGGGGGGCCGGACGCGTGGAGGCGGCCGGACGCGAGGGCGATGAGGTGGTCGGCGTAGCGGGCGGCGAGGTTGAGGTCGTGCAGGACCATGACGATCGTGGTGCCGCGGGCCTCGTTCAGGTCGGTCAGCAGGTCGAGGACCTCGATCTGGTGGCTCGCGTCGAGGAAGGTGGTGGGCTCGTCGAGCAGGAGCAGATCGGTCTGCTGCGCGAGCGCCATCGCGATCCATACGCGTTGGCGCTGGCCGCCGGAGAGTTCGTCCACGGAGCGGTCGGCGAGGGACGTCGTGTGCGTCGCCTCCAGGGCGGACGCCACCGCGTCGTCGTCCGTCTTCTTCCAGCGGGAGAAGGCGGTCTGGTGCGGGTGCCGGCCGCGGCCGACGAGATCCGCGACCGTGATGCCCTCGGGGGCCACCGGTGACTGCGGCAACAGGCCGAGCGTACGGGCCAGTTGCTTCGCGGGCAGGCGGTGCACCTCCTTGCCGTCGAGGACGACGCGGCCCTCGCGGGGTGCGAGCAGGCGGGACATCGAGCGCAGCAGCGTGGACTTCCCGCAGGCGTTCGCGCCGACGATCACCGTGATCCGGCCGGGCGGGACGGCCAGGTCGAGGGAGTCGATGACCGTGCGGTCGCCGTAGCCGAGGGTGAGCTGTTCGGCGGCGAGTGAATGGGTCGTGGTCATAGCGAGCCTCCCGCCCGGTTGGTGCGGATGATCAGATAGACGAGGTACGGGGCGCCGAGTACGCCGGTGACGACGCCGACCGGATAGCGGGCGCCGAAGGCGAACTGGCCGCAGAAGTCGCCGACGAGGACCAGCAGGGCCCCGACCAGTCCGGCGGGCACCAGCAGGGACGTACCGGCCCCCACGATCCGGGCCGCGACGGGACCGGAGAGGAACGCCACGAACGCGATCGGTCCGGCCGCCGCCGTGGCGAAGGCGATCAGCCCGACGGCGGCGACGATCACCGTGATCCGGGTGCGTTCGACGCGTACGCCGAGAGCGGCGGCGGTGTCGTCGCCGAGCTGCATCGCGGAGAGGTCGCGCGACCGCGCCAGCAGCACCGGCGTGAGTACGGCCACGGCGACGAGCGCCGGTACGGTCTGGTCCCACGTCGCGCCGTTGAGGCTGCCCGTCAGCCGGCGCATCGCCTCCTGGAGGTCCCACTCGGCGGCTTGGGACAGCACGTAGGACGTGGCGCTGTCGAGCATCGCGGAGATCCCGATGCCGATGAGGATGAGCCGTGCGCCGACCACGCCGTCCCGGAACGCCAGGCTGTACACCAGGATCGCCACGCCGAGACCGGCGGCGATGGCGAGGATCGACACCTGCGTCTCGCCGAGGGACAGCGTCACGATCGCGACGGCCGCCGCGGCGCTCGCGCCGGAGCTGATGCCGATGATGTCGGGGCTGGCGAGCGGGTTGCGGAGCATCGTCTGGAAGGTGACGCCGGCCAGACCGAAGCTGAATCCCGCCACCACGGCGAGGACGGCCCGGGGCAGCCGGAGGCGCCCGACGGTGAAGGAGGCGCCGGGCACCTGTTCGCCGAGGATCACCCGGACCACGTCGCGGGGCGGGTAGAACGTCTGGCCCGCCATCAGGGTGACGGCGAACGCGGCGACGAGGAGCACGGCGAGTACGAGGACGACCATGCGGCGACGGGACGCGCGCCGGACCCGGCCGCGCGCCACGGCTTCGACGCCGTCGACGGCTGCCGGGCCTTCCACGGCTCGGGCGCTTTCGGCGCCTCCGGCGGACGGTGGCCCGGTCAGGACCTTGGCGCTCACAGGGCACGCACCTTCTGGCGGCGGACGATGTAGATGAAGAACGGGGCGCCGATCAGCGCCGTGACGATGCCCACGTCGATCTCCGCCGGACGCGCCACGACGCGTCCGACCACATCGGCGGCCGTGAGCAGCGCCGCCCCGAGCAGCACCGAGAACGGCAGCAGCCAGCGGTGGTCGACGCCGATCAGCAACCGGCAGGCGTGCGGGACGACGAGTCCGACGAACGCGATCGGCCCGGCGACCGCGGTGGACGCGCCGCACAGTACGACGGCGCCGAGCGCCGCCACGGCCCGTGCGACGGCGACGCGTTCGCCGAGCCCGGCCGCGAGTTCGTCGCCCAGCGCGAGCGAGTTCAGCGCGCGTGCCGACAGCAGGCAGAGGGCGAAGCCCACCGCGAGGAAGGGCAGGACGTGCCCGATGCGCTCGAAGGACGCGCCGCCGACGCCGCCGATCTGCCAGAGCCGGAAGCTTCCCGCGATGTCGTTGCGCGGCAGGACGACCGCGCTGACGAGCGAGGCGAACGCGGCCGACATGGCGGCGCCGGCGAGCGCGAGTTTGAGGGGCGTGGCGCCGCCCCGTCCGAGTGTCCCGACCACGTACACGAACAGGGCCGAGAGCGCGGCGCCCGCGGTCGCGACCCAGATGTATCCGGTCGGCGAGGTGAGCCCGAAGAAGGCGACGGCGGTGACGACGGCGAGCGAGGCGCCCATGTTGACGCCGAGGATGCCCGGGTCGGCGAGCGGGTTACGGGTCACCCCCTGCATGACGGCCCCGGCCAGGCCGAGCGCACCGCCGATCACGACCGCGAGGACGGTACGGGGGACGCGCTTGGTGGCCGCCGCCTGCTCCAGGGTGTCGTCCGCTCCCCCGAGCGCCGCCCAGACGTCGGACCAGGCGACGGCGCGCGAGCCGTACGCGAGGGACGACACCATGAGGGCCACCAGCACCAGGACCGCGAGGAGCAGCCACAGCGTCCGCGTGCTCGCCGGACGTACCGGGTCGACCGTCGTCGTGGCCGCCGTCACTTGACCTTGTCCGCGGCCTTGGCGAGCGCCGCGACGTAGTCGTCCAGCACCCAGGAGATCGACAGGGGTGTCGGGTTGGCGGCGGTCGCCAGGGGTGCGTCACCGGGCAGCAGGTACGCCGAGCCGCGGTCGATGGCGGGGATCTTCGAGAGCAGCGGGTCCTTGCCGAGCGACGTGAGCAGTTCGCCCGACTCGTCGCCGTAACCGGTGATGATGTCGACGTCGTCGAACACGTCGATCTGTTCGGCGCTCTTCGTCAGGGCGAACTTCTTCGTGCCCTCCGACGCCTTCGCGACGCTGCCAGGGATCTTCATCCCGAGGTCCTCGAAGAAGAGGGTCCGGGTGTCGTGCGCGGTGTAGAAGCCGATCTCGCTCACGTCGTTGGGGTCGACGTGGGTCATGAACATCGCCGACTTCCCCTTGAGCTGCGGGTACTTGGCGACGGTCGTGGAGATGTCGCCCTCAAGGTCCGTGATCAGCTTCTCGCCCTCGTCGGCGAGTCCGATCGCCTTGCTGTTCGTCCGGATGATCTCGCGCCACGGCGTCGCCCACGCGGCCTCCGGGTACGCCACCACGGGTGCGATCTCGCTCAGCGTGTCGTAGTCCTGGCGGGTAAGTCCCGAGTACGCGGCGAGGATGACGTCCGGTTCGGTGTCGGCCACGGCCTCGAAGTCGATGCCGTCGGTCTCGTCGAACAGCACCGGCGTCTCCGCCTTCAGCTCGTCGAGACGCTCGGCGGTCCAGGGCAGGACGCCGTCGTCGTTGTCGTCGCCGAAGTTCGCCCTGGCCATGCCGACCGGTACGACCCCGAGCGCCAACGGCACTTCGTCGTTGGCCCAGTTGACCGTGGCGACGCGCTTGGGCTCGGCGGGGATGGTGGTCTTCCCCAAGGCGTGCTCGACCGTCAGGGGGAACCCGCTCGAACCGCCCTTCCCGCCCTTGCTCCCACTGCTCCCACTCTCGGTGTCGGCCGGGCCGCCGCAGGCGGCGAGACCGGTCAGGGCGGTTGCGGCGGCGGCCGCCACGAGCAGGCGAAGACGGTGTGCAGGCATGGGTCCGTACTCAGCTTTCGGAAAGGTCGGGGGTGCGGTCCTCGCCGGGTGGACGCCCGGTTAGGCAAGCTTAGGTAAGCCTTACCTTCGTACCTTATGAGAAGGGACCGCTGTGTCGCAATCGACCCTTTGAGACATGGGTTGTAGCGATCCGGACACCGGTCAGGGCATCGGCCGGGACATCGGCCGGGACATCGGCCGGGAGATCGGTGGGGACAAGGGCCGGGACAACGGCGGGGCTCACTGCGTACGGAAAGTGCCCGGCGTCAGTCCGGTCGTACGCCGGAAGGCCACACCGAATGCACTCGCCGACCGGTAGCCGACCTGCTCCGCGACGGCCTCGACGTCCCAGCCCCGGGTGAGCAGGGCGACCGCGTGCTGCGCCCGCACGGCCGCCACCCAGCGCGCGAAGCTCGTACCCGTCTCGGTGTTGAACGCACGCGTGATCGTGCGGGGGCTGACCCGGAGCGCGGACGCCCAGTCCGTCAGCGTCCGGGGGTCACCCGGATCCTCGCGCACCGCCTCGGCGATCGGGCGCAGCAGCGCGGAGGTGGGTACGTGGACGAGCAACTCCCGCGGCGACGGCGACAGTACGTCGAGCACCAGCACCTCGGTCGCCGCGCGCGAGGCGGCGGAGAGAGCGGGGTCACCGAGCCGTTCCAGCAGCAGTCGCAGCAGCGGCGTGATCTCGACGGCCACCGGCGTCGGGGAGATCGACGACGTGGTGCGGAAGCCGAAGAAACTCGCCCGGAACCAGGTGCCGGCGACCGCCGAACCGGAGTGCAGCGTCCCCGCCGGCATCCAGAGGCCCAGCGCCGGGGTGACGGTCCAGACCCGTGCGCCGACCACCGCCGAGGACGCGCCGCGTTCGTTCCAAAGCAGTTCGTGGAAGGGGTGCGAGTGCTCGTCCCAGACGGTGTCGTGGGCGACGACCTCGTCGTACCCCACGATGACGAACGGCGTGTCCACCCCGCCCGGCGCGAGCGCCGGCAGCGATCTGGTCTCCCTGGTCATGCGCGGGGCCGGTCCGCGCGAGAGCCGGTGAACGGGATGACGTATCGCATTCCGTCACCCTAAAGGACCAGGCCGGCGGGCGGCTTCGCGCTATTCGCGGTGCGCGAGCGCGTCCGCCGGTGATGTGCGCAGGGCCCGGCGGGTGGGGAGTTCGATCGTGAGGAAGGCGATGCTCACGATCGTGAGCGCGACGGCCGGGAGCAGCCAGGGCGGGCCGGCGGGCCAGGGGCGGTCGAGGAAACCGATGCCCAGAAGGGCGAGCGGGATCGCGGAGACCGCCAGTCCCGCGGTGAGGGCGGCGGTGGCGATCAGGGCGGCTTCGCGGCGCATCATGGCGCGGATCTGGCGTGGGGTGGTGCCGTTGAGCCGCAAAGTGGCGATCTCGGTGCGGCGTTGGGCCGTGGTGGCGGTGAGTTTGTTGGCGATGCTGAGGAGGAGGTAGCCGAGGAGTACGACGATGGTGGCGAGGTTGATCCAGACCTCGGGCGGCGCGTCGCTCAGCCCGCCGCCGGTGCCGGTGGTGTCGGCGGGTGCGAGGGACAGGCCGGGGCGGGTGGCCGCCAGGGCGGTGAGGTTCGCGTGTGCCGTCGCGGTGGTGTCGGTGCGGACGAGGATGCTCTGGTCGAGGCGCGTGGTGGTGTGGTCCATCGCGAGATCGCGGGAGAGGACGACCGGGCCGAAGCCGAGGCCGCGGTGGTAGACGGCGACGACGCGCGGGGTGACGCGCGTACCGTCGCCGAGGATCAGGTCGACCCGCCGGCCGACGGTCGCGCCGCGCGAGGCGGCGACGTCACTGGCGACGGCGACGGTGTCACCGGTGAGGCGGGCCAGGCTGCCGGAGCGTACGTCGAGGTCGAGCACGTCCGGCGCGGCGGGGGTGAGGATCATCGCGGCGGCCGACTCGACCACGGTGTCGCCGAGTTGCTTGTACGGCCACAGGACGGTGGTGGAGGTGACGGGAGCCGCCTCCCGTACGCCCGGGGTGTCCCGTACGGCGGCGAGAGTGCCCTCGGGCACTCCGCCGAGGCCCGGCGCGCTCAGGCGTTCCTGGGCGAGGGTGCCGGTGCGGACGTCGTTCGTGGTGGCCGTCAGGACCGTGGACTGGGCGAGGGTGTAGGTGAGGGTGAAGACGACCGCCATGGCGAGGGTGCTGACGACTCCGGCGATACGGATGGCGTAGCCGCGGACGTTGGACATCGCCAGCCAGGTGGCGGGTGAGGCACCGCGTGGCAGACGGCGGGCCAGCGTGTCGCTGACGCGCCCGATCAGGGCCGGACCGGCCAGGGCCAGGCCGATCGCCGCGACGATACCGGCGAGGGAGGTCGTGGTCGCGCCAAGCGCGGTCCGTGACAGCAGCGGCACCACGGAGAGGGTCGTCGCGGCGACGATGAGCAGCAGGCCGGCGCGGGTCCGCAGGCGGGAGGGGTGGCGTGGTTCGCTGCGCGACTCGGCGACCGCCTCGGTGGCGGGCATCCTGGACGTACGCCAGGCGGCGCCCCGGGCGGACAGCTGAACTGCCAGGGCCAGCAGGAGGATTGTGGCGAGAGCGGGAAGGGGGCCGACCGTCAGCGGGAGGGCTTCCGGGAGTACGCCGCGGTCGACCAGCAGTCGCCGGAACTGGCCGGCCAGCAGATAGCCGAGGAGGATGCCGGGCACGAGCGCCACGGCCGCGATGACGGTGGCCTGGGCGGCGGCGAGCCGGCGGATCTGTTTCGGGGTCGCGCCGACGGCGCGCATCAGGGCCAGTTCGCGTCGCTGCCCGGCGATCGCCACGCCCAGGGCGCCGGCCATGACGAAGCCGGTGATCAGCAGGATGATGCCCGCCAGTGAGGACGCGAGCAGGATCAGCAGGGAGCGGGCGGCCGCGGCGTCGGGGGCCGCGATGTCGCCGCGCCCGGTGCCGGTGGCCACCACCAGTCGGGGGGTGGGTGGTTCGGCGGCGCGCGGTTGGATGTCACGCAGTTCGGCGCGTACGGCGGTCGCGACCGCGGCGGTGGCGCCCGGCTCCGTACGGAGTCCGATCAGGTCGACCGTCCCGGACCTTGGATCGGCCCTGGGGCCGGACTTGGGGCCGGACTTGGAACCGGACTTGGGACCGGAGCGGGACCCGCCGTCACGGCCGGCCAGGTCGGCGGCGGTCCTGTCGGCGAAGAGGACACCGGCGCCGGGTGCGTCGATCACCGCGGAGACGCGGTACTCGGCGGCGGGGCGGCCGGCCGCGACCACGCGGACCTCGCTGCCCGGCCGCACACCCGCCGCGGCGGCGACGGCACTGTCCACCGCGATCTCGCCGGAACCGGCGGGCTTCTCGCCCTTGATGTCCGGGCCGGCGCTGTCACGACCCGCGCTGTCCGGGCCGGCGAACAGCCTGAAGGACGACCAGTTGTGCCCGGCCGTCCCAGGGTCCTCGACGGGCACGGCCCGCCCACGGGCGTCGAGGAGGCCGACGGGGAAGCTGATGTCCCCCACCGCAGCGGTGACGCCCGGCAGTTGGGCCAGTCGCTCGACCAACGCGGCGGGAACGGTGCCGCGTTCCGGCAGCGCGATCGGCAGGTCCGGGCTGTGCCGGAAGGTCTGGTCGGCCGATACGAGGATGTCGGCGCCGCCGAGCCGGCCCGGCGGCAGTTGGGAGCGCAGTCCCGACTCCGCCAGTACGCCGGTGCCGGTGATCAGGGCCGCACCGCCGAGTACCGCGCACACCACGGCCAGCAGGGCGCTGATCCGGTGCCGGGCCATCTGTACCGCGAGATGCAGCATGATCAGTTCTCTCCCAACGAGACCAGCCGGGCGGCCAGTTGGGGGGCGGTCGGCGCCCGCAGGGTGTCCACGACGCGGCCGTCCGCCATCACCAGCGCCTCGTGCGCCTGGGCCGCGGCGGCCGGGTCGTGGGTGACCATCACCACCGTCTGACCGAGTTCGTCGACGAGTTCACGCAGCAGGTTCAGCACCCCGTGGGCGCTGCGCAGATCCAGCGCACCGGTCGGTTCGTCGGCGAAGACGACGGCCGGTTTGGCCACCAACGCCCTTACGATCGCGGCGCGTTGCTGCTGACCGCCGGAGAGTTCGGCCGGCCGGTGGCTCAGCCGGTCGGACAGTCCCACGCGCTCGGTCAGGGCGTGCAGCCACTGCCGGTCGGGGGCCCGTCCCGCCAGCCGCAGGGGCAGGGTGATGTTGTCCGCGACGCTGAGCGAGGGAACGAGGTTGTAGGACTGGAAGACGAACCCGATCCGTTCGCGGCGCAGTTCGGTCCGGCGGTTCTCGTTCAGCCCGCCGATCTCCTGGCCGTCGATCCGTACGCTTCCGCCGGTCGGGGCGTCGAGCCCGGCGGCGCAGTGCATCAGGGTGCTCTTGCCCGACCCCGACGGTCCCATCACGGCGAGGAACGTGCCGCGTTCCACGGTCAGTGACACGTCGTGCAGAGCGACGACCCCGCCCGGGTACGTCTTGCCGAGGTTCGCCAACTCGATGGCGGGCACGGGCACGCGGCCGTAACCCTGTCCCTGGCCCTGTCCCTCCCTCCGGCTCTGTCCGACGCCCGCGTCCGCCGAACGCTTCTCGGCCCGCCCGACCGCCCGCCCGACCGCCGCCCTCATCGCCGGCCCCGCAGACGCTGAACGACGAGCGCCGTCACGCAGAGCGCGGTGACCACGCCGCACGTGAGGTGGACCGGCGTACCCAGGCCGCCGTACGAGGCGACCATGTTGCCGACCGCGCTGATCACCAGCACCAGCCAGAGCAGCGTGCGTGCCACTCCGGCCCGGGTGACGTCGGTCGGCGGCGGCGCGTCGGGGCTGCCCACGGCGCCGGTGAGACGGTAGGGGTCGGTGTATGTCATGGGGTGCTTCCTCGGTGTGCTCGGAGGGGCTCTCGCTGTCGTCACCGACGCTATGAACCGGCCCCCCTCGCGGCCGAGCCCGCCTGCCGCCCGGTTGTTGGTACAGCAGGCTGTACTCCTCGGCCGTCCGGCTGGCTGCCGACCGGTCGGCCGCATAGGGTCGCTGCCGAAGGAGAGGTTGATGTCGACCCAACACGGCGAAATCGGCGGGCCCGTTGAGGCCGGTACACGAGAAACCACGACCCGGCCGGACAGCGTCCACGAGACCGGCACTCACGACACGGGTATCCGCGACACCGGCATCCGCGACATCGTCGTCCGCGCCGGTGGCGCCGCCCTCGTCGCGCTCGAAAGGCTCGCGGGCGGGTTCGGTACGGCCCTGCTGGCGCTCCTCACCCTGGTATGGCTGGCCGTCACCGTCGTGGCCGCCCCGGTCGGGATCGGCCTCCTCATGGCGCCCCTCGCGCTGCGCCTCCTGCACGCCGTCGCCGACCGTGAACGCGGCAGGCTGAACCGGTGGGGCCCCGAACTGGCCGGTCCCGATCCCGCCCCGACCCAACTGCGCCCGGCCCTCACGGACCCCACCACCCGCCGCGAGCTGAGCTGGCTGGTCCGCCACGCGACGCTCGGACTGCTGCTGGGCCTGATCGGCGTACTGCTGCCGCTCTGCGCGATCCGCGACAGCACCTTCCCTCTCTACTGGCAGCTGCTGCCCGAGGGCGCGAGCAGCGCCTCCATCGGGCTCGGGGTCGCGCGCGGCTGGTCCGACGCCGCCGCCGTGGCCCTGCTGGGCCTGGGGTGGATCGCCATCATCATGGGCCTCACACCGGGCATGGCCAGGCTCCAGGCGAGGCCGGGCCGTCGGCTGCTGTCCGCCGGGCCCGACGCCGACCTGTCGCTGCGGATCGCGGAACTCACCGCCACCCGGGCAGCCGCCCTGGACGCCCACGCCACCGAACTGCGGCGCATCGAGCGCTCGTTGCACGACGGCACCCAGAACCGGCTCGTCACCGTCACGGTGCTGCTCGGCGCCGCGCGGCGCATGGTCGCCCGCGATCCGGCCGGCGCCGAGGAACTCCTCGAACGCGCCCACAGCTCCGCGGAGCAGGCGCTTGCCGAGCTGCGCTCGGTCGCCCGCGGCATCCTGCCGCCCGTGCTGACCGACCGCGGGCTCGAAGGCGCGCTCACCGGCCTGGCCGCGTCCTGCCCGGTGCCCTGCCGGATCGACGTCGAGGCACCCGAGCGGCGCGCCGCGTCCGTCGAGGCGACTGCCTACTTCGTGGTGGCCGAGGCGCTGACCAACATCGCGAAACACAGCCACGCCGAGCAGGCCACCGTCACGGTGCGCGGCGGCGGCGGCAGGCTGCGCCTGCACATCAGCGACAACGGCCGGGGCGGTGCGGACGAGAACGGCGGCTCCGGCCTGGTCGGTATCCGGCGCCGTATCGCGGCGCTCGACGGCACCCTCACCGTGGCCAGTCCTCCCGGCGGCCCCACAACCCTCAAGGTGGAACTCCCATGCGGATCGTGATAGCCGAGGACGACCCGCTGCTGCGCGAAGGACTCGCGCTCCTGCTGCGCGCGGAAGGCCTCGACGTGGTGGCCACCGCCGGTACCGCCGCCGGGATCCTCGACGCCATCGACGAGCACAAGCCGGATGTCGCCATCCTCGACGTACGGATGCCGCCGACCCACACCGACGAGGGGATCGTCGCGGCGGTCGAGGCCCGGCGCCGCCGTCCCGACCTGGCCGTGCTCGTCCTGTCCGCGTACGTCGAGCAGAGCTTCGCCACGGACCTGCTCACCGGCGGTGTCACCGGACTCGGGTATCTCCTCAAGGAACGGGTCGGCCGCGTCGAGGAGTTCCTGGACGCGTTGCACCGTGTGGCGGACGGCGGGACCGCCATCGACCCCGATGTCGTCGCGCAGTTGTTCACCCGCAGCCGCGACGACACCCGGCTGGAACGGCTCAGTCCCCGTGAACGCGACGTACTCGCCCTGATGGCCGAGGGGTTGGGCAACTCCGCCATCGCCGAGCGGCTCTTCGTCACGGACGGCGCCGTCCACAAACACATCCGCAGCATCTTCGCCAAGCTCGACCTGTCGCCCGCCGATCAGACGGACCGCCGGGTCGCGGCGGTGCTGCGCTATCTCGACGACGTACGGCGCCGTACCTGACGGGTCGTCAGTCGGTTGTCAGTGAGGTGACCGGGAGCGGGGTGAAGCGGATGGCCGCGTACGGAGTGGTGCTCCCCGTCTCGTAGAGGATCCCGACGTGCTCCGCGTCCAGTCGGACCAGGTCGGAGTAGGCGGCCTTGGCGTCGGAGAGCCGGTATCCGTCGGACCAGGTCGCGCCGCCGTCCAGGCTCGTGCGCACGGTCATCCACGCCCGGTCGCGGGGGTCGGCGGGCGCGGCCATCAACAGCGGGGCCGCGTCGGGGGCGTCCCCGCCGACCTGGAGGAGGCTGCCCTGCACGGGCGGCGCGGTGATCGAGGCGACCGCCTCGAAAGGGGCGTCGAGTGTCGCGCCGCCGTCCCGGCTCCAGGCGTGCACCCGGTTGCCGGGCGCGCTGCCCTTCTGGTCGCGGGCGTTGAAGTAGACGGTGCCGTCCGGGAGTTGGGCGACGGCTGTCTCGTTCACATGGTGGGTGCCGTCACCGGCGGCGTCCACGTACCCGATCCGCCAGGTCTCGCCGCCGTCGTCGCTGAGCAGGGAGTGCCCGGCGTAGTAACGGGGCTCGGCTCCGGTGTCCGTACTCCCGTCCGCGGGGGCCACGGAGTGGTTCGCCCCGACGACGAGTCGCCCCGCGTCGGGGCCCGCGGTCAGTTCGACGCCGTGGCCGGGGCCGGTGGCGTACCAGCGCCAGTCGGCCCGCTTGACCTGCGCGGTGATCTCGCGTGGCGCGGACCAGGTGGCTCCCGCGTCCGGACTGGACTGGACGAACACCCGGCGGCCGTCCTCGGGGGCGACCTGCCCCGTCATGATCGCGGACTCCGTGGCGTCACCGCCGTTGCGCGTGGTCAGCAGCACCAGCCGGCCGCCGTCCCCGACGGCCACCGGCGCGGGGTTGCCCAGTGTGTCCTGCCCGGCGTCGGCGACCGGCCGCAGCTCCGACCAGGTGCACCCACCGTCGTACGAACGGCGCCGCACCACGTCCACATCCCCGTGGTCCGCCTTCCCCAGCCGCCGCCCCTCGGCGAACGCGACCAGCACGTCCCGCCCGGACCCCGGCTCCTTCACCGCCACGACGGCCGGAATCCGGAACGTGTCGTAACCCGCCTCCCCGGACACGAACACATCAACGGCCCCGCACTCCCCCGCCGCCCGCGCCCTGGAGCCTTTCCCGGAACCCGTTCCCGACCCTGAACCCATCTGGCACCCCAGCATCACCAGGCCGAGCCCCACGACGACCAAGCGCCCGGCCCAACCCACCACACGACGTCTCATTCCCCCCATCCCACCCCGCCGGGACCTTCACCACCGGGAACGCCACGGCACCGCCAGGTGAACAGCACATGCACGCCGCGCCCCGAACGGCGGGCGCGCGAGCCGCCTAGGATCGGCGGATGTCGGAGCGAGCCGCAATCACCACGCGCCAGGTCCTGCGATGGGCACGCCTGGTGGTCGCCGTGCTCGTCAGTGCGTGTGCGCTGGTCGGAGCCGTACGGCTCGTGGCGCCCGCCACCGGTGGGACGGACGGTGAGCCCGTCGGGGTGCGTGCCCAACTGGACTTCATACGCGCGTCGTTGGACGACGGTGCCGGTGACGACGCCCAACAGCAGTTCCCGGAGGGGTACTTCTTCCTGCACGCCCTGTACGGGCTGAGCTGGGTCGAGTTGGGGATGCGGGAGCCGGCGGGCACGGCGCGCGCCGAGGCGCTGCGGGAAGCGCGGTGGGCGCTGGGGCGGCTGGACTCGGACGCCGGGCGGGCCGCGTTCAGTCCCGAACTGACCCCGTCGTACGGGGTCTTCTACCGTGGCTGGACCAACTGGCTGCGCGGGGGCACGCTGATGCTGCAGTCGGCCGGCGAGCGCGACGCCGCGCAGACGCGCCGGTTCGCGGACGATTCCGCCGCTCTCGGCGCGGCGTTCGACGACTCCGAGTCGCCCTATCTGACGGCGTATCCGGGCCAGGCGTGGCCCGTCGACTCGACCGTGGCCGTGGCCTCGTTGCGGCTGCACGACTCGCTGCTGCCCGCGCGGTTCACCGGCACGGTGGAGCGGTGGCTCGACGGGGTGCGGCAGCGTCTCGACCCCCGTACGAGACTGCTGCCGCACCGCGTCACCCCCGACACCGGCGACCCCGTCGAAGTGGCCAGGGGAACCTCGCAGAGCATCATCCAACGGTTCCTGGTCGAGATAGAACCGGTTTTCGCCCGTGAGCAGTACATGATCTTCCGCGACCGCTATGTCGTAACCCCGCTCGGCCTCGGGCCCACGACGCGCGAGTATCCCGAGGGCATGGACGGCCCGGCCGATGTCGACTCCGGACCGCTTCCCCTCGGCGTGAGTCTGTCGGCGACGGTCGTCACGCTCGGCGCGGCGCAGGTCCAGGGCGATGCCTCGCTGGCCGAAGGGATCGCGAACTACGGGGAGTTGCTCGGCGTGCCGGTCAGCACCCCGTGGACGAAGCGTTACGCCTTCGGTCTGATCCCGATCGGCGACGCGTTCGTGGCGTGGTCGAAGACGGCCCGCCCGTGGGTCGCTGAGACCCCGTCCCCGCCCCCGGCGCACCTGTCGTCCTGGTGGCGCGTGCCCCTGCTGTCGCTTCTGCTCGTCATCGGCGCCGCGCCGTGGCTGCCGGCGCTGCTGCGGTGGCGCCGGGACCGCCCCCCGACGGTCCCGGCCCGGGGCATCGGGCGTCAGCGCTTGGCGAGGATCGGTTCCCAGCGGCCCGGTGCGTAGTCCTTCGGGGTACGGGCTCCACTCAGCGGGACCACCTTGTCGCTGCCGATCGTGATCAGCACCAGCCGGTTCTCGAACTCGTTGCCGCCGGGCGCGATGTCCCAGGCGATCAGGCGCTTGTCGTCGGCCCAGGCGAGGAGTTCCTGGCCCTTCAGCTTGGCCACGCGCTCGCCCGTCCCGGGGTCGAGGACCTCGGTGGCCGTCGTATGCCCGCCGCCGGCGAAGGGGCCCGCGACGAGTTCACCGTTCGGGGAGAGGCCCGCCGGGGCCATCTTGAGGTCGACGTACCTCTCGTTCGGCGGCGCGGGCGCCTTCTGGCCCCGCAGGTCGCGGAAGATCCGGCCCGGGTCCGCCTTGGCGGGCTCGTACGCCGACATGCCGCCGCCGTCGCCGTCGCCGTCGCCGTCGATGAGACTGACGTCCTCGGCGATGACGGCGGGCTCGTACACCAGTGTGCCATCGCTGTTGAAATGGAACTTCTCACCGGATTCGACGTCTCGCCCCATGCCCGGGATCCGGTGGGGCGGCACCTCGTGCCAGTCGGAGTCGCCCGTCCCGACGTCGACGATCGCGAACCCGGTGCGGGAGTAGACGGGTTGCGGCTGCATCGCGCTCCCGTCCGCGTCGCTGACCTCGATCCTCTTCGACCAGGAGAGGCGGTCCGGGTTCTTCGCGTACGTCGTGGCGATCAGCCGCTTGCCGTCCGGCGAGAACTCGACCGCGCCGACGCCCCCCTCGGCTCCCTCCACCGGGATCCAGCGCGTCACCTTCTTGGTGAGGAGATCCAGAACTCCTATGCGCGTGGCGGGCAGTTGGCGCTCCAGGACCGCCGCCGTACGCATGCCGGGCGCGACCGCCACATAGGCCCAGCGCGCGTCGACCTCGTACTCTCCGGTCTTCTGGTCCAGCAGGGAGTAGGTACGGGTCATGATCTGGTCGCGGTTGGGCTGCTCGACCTTGCGGAGGGTGTAGTACGCGGCGAGCGCCTGGTCACCGGCGGCGATCAGGTCGCGCGGCGGCGACTGGTCGACCTGGGTGAGCGTCTTCCCCCGGGAGACCTCGCTCGCCAACTGGGTGGACCCGTCGCCCGAGTTGAGCGCGACGGGCACGCCCACCGCGACGGCGACCACGAGCACGGTGGCGGCGGCGACGCCGGTGACGGTGCGCCGGGTGCGGCGGCGCCGTGCGGTGAGGATCCGGCCGGCGAAGTCGCTCGGCGCGGACACGCTGTCGGCGGCCTGCTCGCGCAGCGAGGCCCGTACGAGTTCCTCGACGTTCACGGTCGTACCTCCACAGGGGCGAAGTCGCGGGACGGCGGCGTCTGCTGTTGCCCGGCGTCGGACGACGACGGGTCGAGCAGGGCGAGTTCGGGCGCGAGGACGCGCAGGCGGGCGAGTGAGCGGTGGGTGGTGGGTGGTGGAGCGGACCGTGCCGACGGAGCAGCCGAGGAGGAGCGCGACGTCGGCCTCGGGCAGGTCCTCGAAGTACCGCAGGACGAGTACGGCGCGCTGCCGCGCGGTGAGCCGGGACAGCGCTTGGCGCATCACGAGGCGCAGTTCCGCCGCACCGGTGGTGTCGGCTCCGACGACACCGGTGCGGGTGTCGACGCCGGGGTCGGGCGGTTCGGCGACGGAGAGTTCCTTGCGGCGGCCCTTCAGCCGCCACCGGCTGACCTGCTGCCGGTAGAGGATCTGCCGTACGTACGCCTCCGGTTCGTCGATCCGGTGCCAGCGGCCGGCGGCCTTGATGAGGGCGTTCTGCAGCAGGTCCTCGGCCGCGTGGCGGTCGCCTCCGCTGAGCAGCACGGCCGTTCTCAGCAGAGCGGTCGACCTGTTCCGTACGAATTCCAGGAAGCTCTCCTGGCTTGTGGCGTCCATCGTCACCTTCTTCTCCCGGCGGGCCGGCCTGGCCCTGCCTACCCGTGCTGACGCGCGGGAGAAGCCCTCACTATGCCGGGCGCCGGAAACTCGTAAACGATCTTGACGCCCGACGCAAGAAGTCGACTCACAGGCGCAGTTGAGTCGCAGAGTCACGAAAACCGCTCGCAGCCATCTTGTGGAGCGAGGCGCGGCGGTCCTAATGTCCACCTCACCCCCACGGCGTCCGCTCCGCCGAGCGTCAGCCCCACAGACGTTCGTCCTCCCCAAGAGAATCGAGCTTTAGATGTCGTGGACCTCGTTGACCGCCGCCGCAGTCGGGCTCGGTCTGACCGTCGGCCTGCTGGGCGGTGGTGGCACCGCCGTCGCCGCGCCGCCGGACGGTGGACCCCGTACGAACGGCCCCGTCGTCACCCGCGCCGCCCTCGACCCCGCGCTCGTCTCCGGCCGGGGCGCCCGTGTCGGCTTCGCCGAGCAGGAGGCGGAGAACGTCGCGACGAACGGCGCGGTCATCGGCCCGGACCGGACCGCGTACACGCTGCCCTCCGAGGCGTCCGGCCGTACGGCGGTGAAGCTGACGCCGAAGCAGTACGTCGAGTTCACCCTGCCCAGCGCCGCCAACGCGATCACCGTGCGCTACAGCATTCCGGACGCGCCCGGGGGCGGCGGCATCACCGCGCCCCTCGATGTCACGGTCAACGGCAAGGGCCGTCAGACCATGACGCTCACCTCGCAGTACGCGTGGCTCTACAATCAGTACCCGTTCTCGAACGACCCCGGCGCCGACCTGCTGCACCCCGACTGGTGGATCACCGAGTGCGCGTGCGTGCCCGCCGCGACCACCCCCGCGCCGGTCATCACGAAGCCGTTCCGCCCGAGCCACTTCTACGACGAGCAGCGGCTGAAGCTCGGCAGGACGTACCGCGCCGGTGACAAGGTACGGCTGACGGTCCCGGCCGGCAGCAAGGCCGACTGGACCGTCGTGGACCTGCTCGACTCGGAGCTGGTCGGCGCGCCGCACGTCCGGCTCGTCGCCGCGAACGTGCTGCTGTTCGGCGCCGATCCGTCGGGCCGGCGGGACTCCGCCGACGCGATCGACAGGGCGATCGCCTACGCGAAGCGCAAGAACCTCACGGTCTACCTCCCGCCCGGCACCTACCAGGTGAACCGGCACATCGTCGTGGACGACGTCACCATCGAGGGCGCGGGCAACTGGCACACGGTCGTCAAGGGCCGCCAGGTCACCCTCGACCGGCCCGCCCCCGACGGCTCGGTCCACACCGGCGTCGGCTTCTACGGCAAGGACGCGGCGGACGGCGGAAGCCGTAACGTCCATCTGTCCGGCTTCGCGATCGAGGGCGACGTACGGGAGCGGGTCGACACCGACCAGGTCAACGGCGTCGGCGGCGCGATGAGCGACTCCACGATCAAGGGGCTGCACATCCGGCACACCAAGGTCGGCCTCTGGTTCGACGGGCCGATGTCGAACGTCCGCGTGTCCGGCAACATCGTCGTCGACCAGATCGCCGACGCCCTCAACTTCCATACCGGCGTGACCAATTCGACCGTGTCCGACAACTTCGTCCGCAACACCGGGGACGACGGCCTCGCGATGTGGTCGGAGAAGACCGCCAACGCGCGGAACACGTTCACCCGTAACACCGTGCAGTCACCGGTGCTGGCCAACGGCATCGCGATCTACGGCGGCACGGACAACACCGTCTCGGACAATCTCGTCGCCGACCCGGTCCGGGAGGGCAGCGCGCTGCACGCCGGGTCCCGCTTCGGCGCCGAGGCCTTCACCGGAGCGCTGAACTTCACCGACAACACCACGGTCCGCGCCGGGACCTACGAGCTGAACTGGAACATCGGGCTGGGCGCCATCTGGCTCTACGCGCTCGACAAGGACATCGACGCGGACATCCGGGTGACCGGCGACCGCTATCTCGACAGCACGTACAACGCGATCATGCTGGTCAGCGACTACGCCGTGAAGGACCTGTACGCGATCGACGGCGTCCGTTTCAAGGACGTCAGGATCGACGGGACGGGTACGTCGGCGGTCAGCGCCCGGGTGAAGGGGTCCGCGTCCTTCGAGAACGTGGACGCGCGCAATGTCGGCGCCGTCGGCGTCAACAACTGCGGCTCCTTCAACTTCACGCCCGCCGGATCGGAGTTCGCGCTCACCGACCTCGGCGGCAACGACGGGGGCCGGGGCACGGAGTCGTGGCTCGCGCCCTGGCTGCTGCCGAACACGATCACGTGCGACGACCGCCCGCCGGTGGTCGCCCCTCCGGCGCCCGCGCCGTGGTGACGTAACGCTCATCCGTCATGGGTGTGGCCCCGCGCGGCGTCCCTCCGCGCGGGGCCACAGTCATGGGCGGCCCGTCAGGGGGTGATACGCAGCGCGTCCACCATCCCCACGGCCGTACCGCGGTTCACGATCCTGATCGTGTGCGAACCGCGTGTGAGCCCCTGTTTCTGCCACACGACCTGCTGGACCTGTCTCGCGCCGTCGGCCTTCAGGTTCACCGTCGCCTGGAAGACGTTGTCCAGATAGACGTCGACCGTCCCCATGTCGCCGTTGCGTTCGGACAGATACTGGATCCCGGTGCCGGTGAACGTGTACGACGCCGTCGCGTCCACCGTGTTGCTGTGGTGCGTGTCGTCGTTGAAGTCGCCGTAGCCGCGGCTGTTGGTGAGATGCCAGTTGCTGTCGTACGTCAGCGCGGTGTTGTTCACCATCGGGTCGGCCGTCGCGTTCGACCCCAGCGTGGAGCTGGTGCCGGCCAGGGACTTCATGCCCTGGTTCGCGGTGCCGGTGAGCTGCGCCTGGGTGTAGGAGCTGAGCGGCTTGGCGGTCCGCTCGACGACGTACACCTCGTTCGCACCGGTGTTGAAGGTGATCTCGGCGCTGCTGGTGGTCGTCACGACGGCATTGTCGGAGGTCCTGCGGACCCTGACCTCCTGCGTACCCCAGGGATTGACGACGCGGGCGGCGTTGCCGAACTGGCTTTTCAGTCCGACGTACTTGACCTCTCCGGCCTCCCTCTCCGAACTGACCATGAATCCGCCCTTGGCCAGCAGGCTGAATTTGCCGACGAAGGTGGAATCGGTGGGGACGGCGGGAAAGACCCGGATCTTGTCGTTGTACGACTGGAGCAGCGACTCGTTCGTCGCGGCCAGGTGCACGCCGAGATATTCGAAGACGCCGTTGGTGTTGCTGGTCATGCCGTTCGGATAGTTCTGGTACTTCTGCAGCATGGTCTTCAGACCCTGGAGCGTCTGATTCCCGAGCCCGAGTCTGGCGGCCTGGATGGCGTCGTTGGCCCATACGTTTCCGTACGGGAACGGCCTGACGTTCCAGGTGTTGATCGCCTTCTGCTGGTCGGGATAGCCGATGCCGGTGAGGTCGTACGGCCAGATGATCTCGGCCGCGACATTCTCGTTGTTGCGCGTCTGCGCGATCGGCGGCGTGTGCGGCAGATAGGTGTTCGCGGCCGTGTCCGACGGATACGCGATCAGATTGTCCAGGACGTTCTGCCACTGAGGCCGCAGATCGGCATCCAGACCGAGCTGGGCGCCGGTCTTGATGGCGAGCGGGAACAGGGTGCGTACGGCGGTCAGGTCGGTGATGGCGTTGGGCACGTTCCAGTACGTCTCGTGCGCGTTCGACGTGGCCACGTAGTACTTGCCCGTGGAGCTGTTGTACGACAGCTTCGCCGCGTAGAACTTCGCGATCTCCCGCATGAACGGATAGGCCGTGTTGCGCAGATAGTTCGCGTCATTCGTGTACGTGTACTGGAGATACATGTTGTACGCGGCTTGCGCACCGGTCGTCCAGATGTTCTTCGTGTAGTCGCTGTTGATCGTGCCGCGCGCGTTGCCGTCCCAGCCCATCGTCTCCGGCACCCAGATGCCGTCCACGTTGTACCGGGTACGGGTGTATGCCTTCAGCGCGTCGAAGTTCCGGCTGTAGAGCTTGTTGAACCCGGCCATGAGATCGGTGTGGTTGGAGGCCAGGAACGAGTTGTAGATGTCCCGTTGATTCCAGAACCAGTACGCGTTGCTCCATTTCGTGGCGTCCCCGGTGGCCCGGAAGACGCCGTTGATGAAGTGGGCGGGATAGTTTCCGTATCCGGCCGCCGCGATCATGTACGTGGAGAGGTAGTAGACGTTCTCCATGTAGTCCGCTTCGCGGGACCCGTTGGAGTACTGGACGAACGACTTCTGCCAGAACGCGTGCCACCAGTTGAGATAAGCGGTGTTGGTGTTCGCGTATCCCGTGGTCTTGACGGCCGCGAGCGCGCGCTTGGCCTCGGTGACCGAGTTGTGGCTCGGCGCGTTGAGCCGGCTGCTCGCCGTGAACCAGATGGTGTAGCTGGAGTCCGGCGTGATCGACAGCCGCACCTTGCGGCCGTCCACGACGCGCGTGGTGTACGCGGCGCCTTCCACGGTCGCGCCCAGCGTGTAGCCGAAGTTCTGCGGGTCCGACTGGCCCCGGCTGAGCCCGGCGCCGGCGGCGTCCGCGTACGTGGACACGGTCCGCCAGGTGTTGATGTCGGGCACGTCACCGCTGTTGCCGAGGTTGGCGACGTCCCACAGGCTCAGATCCAGCGTGATCGCGGACACCCCGGAGCGGCTGTCCTCCACATGGATGCCCATGACCTCGGAGTTGGGCTGGCCCATCACCGTGACGGTGCGGTTGTTGTCGTACTTGGTGGTGAGGGTGCCGTCGTAGAGGTTGAGGCGCTGCTGGAAGGTCGAGTAGCCGCTGTCCATCGCCGGAGTGGTGGACAGGTTGAGCAGCCCGGCGCCGAAGGCGGTCTGCTGCGAGGTGTCCACGCCGGACACCTGCATGTTGAGGCCGTTGTTCTGCCAAGCCATCGCGCCCGTACGGCCGTTGCCGACCGTGAGGCCGTGCTTGGGGTCGGTGGTCGGGCGGTTGTAGACGATGTCGTGCTTGGACATGTACTTCGCGTAGTCCACGTTGAGCATGCCGGTGGAGGAGTTGAAGGCGTGGTCGGTGGGTGAGGCCACGGCCGGTGACACACCGGACACGCCCGACAGGCCGGTCACCATACAGACGAGGACGAGGAACGCGCCGAGGAGGCGTGCGGCCCGCGTTCTCGTGGAGCGGGCGGCCCGCGTTCTCGTACGGCGCGCGGCGCTCGTTCCCGTGCCCGTCGTCGCGGGTCTTCTGGCTGATCTCGCGGTGATCACTGTGCATCACTCCCACGGCCGGTCAGGGTGGCGGGGCGGCTGATGCCGGGCCCGGTGAAGGTGTAGCTGTCGAGGTCGAGAATGGCGCCGGAGCCGCCGGTGAAGACCACGAAGAGATCGCGCGGCTGCTCCACGGCGCCCGTGACGGGCACACTGATCTCGGAGTACGTCTCCCAGCCGCCGGTGTTGGGCACGGTCACCCGCGCCACCACCGGACCGGTGACGGAGTCGTACCGGAAGGTCGCGACGTTCCCCGCCTTGTCGGAGGAGACCCGCGCCTTGATCCCGGTGACGCCCTTGAGGCTCACCGGGTGGTACTTGACCCATTCGTTGTTCTGTACGTCGCCGAGGCGTTTGCCACCCTCGGCTCCGGCGGCGGTGATGATCTGGGGGCCCGACAGTTGCGCGTAGTGCTCGGCCTGCCACTTCTTGGGCCAGAGGCTGAGTTCCTTCTCGCCCGTGAGCGGTACGGTGCCGGCCGCGCCCTTGTCGGTGTAGGTGGCCCGCACCACGTAGAACTGCGTGGCGTCGAGGCCGGAGTGGATGGGTCCGGTGTTGAAGGTCGTGGAGCATCCGGTGCCTTCGGCCACCTCGTGCGCGTGCTCCTGGTGGCCCAGGGCGATCCGTACGATCACCTTCGAGCAGTCGATCGGGCCGTCCTGAGGGTCGGTCGCCGACGCGGTGACGGTGACGTTCTCGCTCCACTCGAACGCGCCGCCCGCCGGTGGCTGCGAAATCGTCAGCGTGGGCCGGTTGTTGCCGACGACGACCGGGACCGTCGCGGTGCCGGTGCGTCCGGTGCCGTCGCTGACCGTGAGTCTCGCCTGGAAGCTGCCGTTCGACGGATAGGTGAAGGAGGGGTTGGCGGCGGTGGAGTCGGTGCTGCCGTTGTCGGTGAAGTCCCACGCGTAGGTGAGGGGATTGCCGTCCGGGTCGCTGCTGCCGGCGCTGGAGAAGGTCACGGCCAGCGGCGCGAGTCCGTTGTCCTTGTTCACCGCCGCCTTGGCGAGCGGTGACCGGCCGCCCTGCACATAGTTGATCTTGTAGAGCCCGGCGTCCTCGGCGCCCGAGAAGTAGCCGCTGCCGTATTCGAGGAGGTACAGCGAGCCGTCCGGGCCGAACTCCATGTCGATCGGGTGGACGAGCTTCATGCCGTCCAGGACCGGCTCGATCGCGGTGGGCGTACCGGTGCTGGCGTTCCCGTTGTTGAACTGGACCTCCTTGATCCAGTTGCGGCAGTACTCGGAGATCAGCAGCTTGTTGTCGTAGTACTGGGGCCACTTGACGTCGGAGTTGAGATTCGCGTCGTAGTGGTAGACCTCGGTGTGATTGGGCGAACCACAGCCGCCCGGATTGTCGAGCTGCGGCCACTCCTTGCTGCCGCCGTGCTGCTCCCACACCAACGACGGCTTGGTGGGCGGCAGTTGCTGGATGCCGGTGTTGCGCGGGGAGTTGTTGACCGGGCCGGTGCCGCCACCGCAGGGGAACCAGCCGCGCGGCTGGTTGGCCGCGAAGTCCCAGTCGTTGTACGCCACGTTGTTGCCGCCGCAGTACGGCCAGCCGTAGTTGCCGGGGCCGGTGGCGCGGTTGAACTCGTCGTACGCCGCCGGGCCGCGCGCGGGGATGGTGGCGCCCGCGTCGGGGCCGACCTCGCCCCAGTACAGGGTGTTGTTGGCCTTCTTGTCGACCCAGACGCGGTAGGGGTTGCGTACGCCCATCACGTAGACCTCGGATCGGGTGCCCGCGGTGCCCTTGGCGAAGAGGTTGCCGTCGGGGACGGTGTACGTGCCGTTGTCCTCCGGGTGGATACGGTTGATCTTGCCGCGCAGATCGTTCGCGTTGCCCGAGGTGCGCTGGGCGTCGAACTGGGCGTGCCGGGAAGGGCGTTCGTCGATCGGGGCCATGCCCTGCGCGTCGCCGCCGGAGTTGGTGTTGTCGCCGACCGCGAAGTAGAGGTTGCCCGCCGTGTCCCAGGACATGGAACCGGCCGAGTGGCAGCACATCTCACGCTCGGTCGGCCACTCGATGATCATGTCTTCGCTGGACGGGGCGATCGTGTTGGTGCTCTGGCTGAAGGTGAACCGGGATATCCGGTTCACCAGCGGGGTGCTCTTGGGCGAGTAGAAGAGCATCACCCAGCCGGTCGTGGCGAACTTCGGGTGCAGGGTGATGCCGATCAGCCCGTCCTCGAAGCGGGCGTCCAGCGGGATGGTCAGCGCGACCGTCGTGGACTTGGTGGCCGGGTTGTAGAGGCGGACCTGACCACCGGCGGCGCTGGTGCCGCGGTTGATGTAGAGGACCTTGCCGTCGGGCAGTACGGAGAGCTCGATCGGCTCCCCCATGCCCAGACCGCCGTCGAGCTTGACCTTCTCGAAGCCGCTGGTGGGCGGGGGCGCGGCGGCTTTCCGGTCCGCTTTCTGGACAGCCGTCAGGGCCGCGGGTCTCTGGCCGGCCTCCGGGTCGGCCGCCACGGCACCGGGCGCGAGCAGCAGGGCGGACAGGGTTAACAGGGCGGTCAGGTAGGCGACAGCGCGCGACAACACGGAACCTCCAGGGGCCGATCGCGGGTGCGGGGGCGCGCCCCGACGGCCCGGCGCGCGGCGGAGTGCCGCGTGCCGGGTCGATCGAGGGGTGGGGCTCGGTACGGGTGAGACAGGGCGGGGGTGTCTTGTCGATCAGGCCGGATCAGGGAGCGGGGTCTGGTGCCGTGGATCGCAAGGCGGAGGAGGGAGGCATGGCGGAGCCATGCCGACCGACGACAACGCGGCGAGGCGCGGTGCCAGGGACCGCGAGCCCGGCAAGATCGGCAAGACACCCCCTAGTTGGTGCCGAACACGTTCAGGTCCCAGAGGGAGTAGCCCCACTGCGTGGCGCGCGCCGTGCCCTGGACCCGTATGTAGCGTCCGGTGCCGCTCACGGCGATCTCGTCGAGACCCCCGTTGCCCGCCGTGACGGTGCTGACGGTGCGCCAGGTGGTGTTGTCCGTCGACGTCTGGACCGTGTACGCCGTGGCGTGGGCGGTCTCCCAGTTGAGCCGGACCTGCTGGAGCGTACGGACGCCGCCGAGGTCGACGGTGATCGACTGCGGGTCGGCGTACGCGCTGCCCCAGCGGGTGGTGGAGTCACCGTCGACCGCGTTGGCGCCCGCGTGCGCGCTGCCGGGCTCGACGCTGGTGACCGTGACCGGCTTGCCGCGTGCGAGATCGGTGGACTGCGCGCCGTCCTGCTTGATGCGGACGTTGCGGTAGTTGATGTCCAGACCGGCCCCGTCGTTCTGGAGCCCGATATGGCCGAGCGCGATGTCACGGGTGCTGGTGTAGTCGTTGATCTTCACGCCGTTGAGCCAGATCTCGACGTGCTTGCCGTGCACCGCGATCTCGTAACTGTTCCAGGTCCCGGGCGGGTTGAGCGCGGCGGTGCGGGCCGCCGTGTCGGGGGCCTTGAAGCTGTAGACGCTTCCGGTGGTACGGGTCGGGTCGCCGTCGGACGCGTCGATCTGGATCTCGTGGCCGAGGTCGACCGGCTTCCACGGGTCGCCCTGCGGATCGGGGAAGCCGATGAAGACGCCGCCGTTGTCGTCGCCCGGCATCATCCAGTCGGCCTTGAGCGAGTAGTCGGCGAACGGCGTCACCGGATACCAGAGCAGGCCCATGCCGCCGACCGAGGAGAGCGTGCCGTCGGCGAGGCTGAAGCTTCCGGCGCCGGCCTGCCGCCATTTGTCGAGGCTGGCCTGGCTGCCGTCGAACAGCGGCGTGTAGCCGGTCTCCGGGCGGCAGTCGGCGGCCTTGGCGCGCGCCGCCGTCTGGATGCCGCCGAGGAGCATGGTGATGAAGGCCGGGTCCGCGTACGACTCCTCGGTGTGGCCGAGGCCGGTGTACCAGGAGCGGCCGCCCCGGTAGTCCTGGCACCAGGTGATCGGATGATCGCCCATGGTGCCGCCGGTGTACGACGCCTCGTCCAGGCTCGCGAGCACCTTCACCGCCGAGCGCGGATTGGCGCGGTAGTTGTACCACTCGTCGGTGCGGGTCCAGCGCCGCGGCAGATGCGAGGTGGAGACGGACGCCCGGTCCTCGACCTTGATCGTGGCCT
Organism: Streptomyces sp. NPDC057137; assembly: GCF_042670825.1. Taxonomy (NCBI): domain Bacteria; kingdom Bacillati; phylum Actinomycetota; class Actinomycetes; order Kitasatosporales; family Streptomycetaceae; genus Streptomyces; species Streptomyces sp. NPDC057137. The sequence goes on from NZ_JBHUUW010000002.1 coordinate 83,528, forward strand.
GCTGGGTGGCGGGGTGGGAGGCGAAGTACGCCCCGACCAGGCCGCCGTACCAGGGCCAGTCGTACTCGGTGTCGGACGCGGCGTGCACGCCGACGTAACCGCCGCCGTTCGCGACGTACGACTCGAAGGCGGTCTGCTGCGCGGCGTTCAGTACGTCACCGGTGGTGGAGAGCCAGATCACCGCCTGGTACTGCGCCAGGTTGGCGGTCGTGAACGCGCCGGCGTCCTCCGTGGCGGTGACGGTGAACCCGTTGGCGGCGCCGAGCCGTTGGACGGCGGCGATGCCGGCCGGGATCGCCGAGTGCCGGAACCCGGCGGTCTTGGAGAAGACCAGGACCTTGGTCAGGGGCGCGGCGGCGGCCGGGGCGGGGGCCTGTTCGCCGGCCGGCGCGGGCGCCGCCTGGGCCGGTGGAGACTGCGGTACGGCGACGAGCGACATGGCCGCCAGGACGAGCGCGATCAGGGCGCGGGACACAAGACGCACTAGCCGGTCCTCTCTCGGTGCGCCCGGGGGCGCTGGCTGAGCGAAGCGGGGATTCACGACGAGGCGGCGGCGTCGTCAGGCGTAGTGAACATCGGAGGTATAGGGGGGTCAAGGGTCGGCGCTGAACTATCCGAAGATTAGTTTTCCTCCATGACAAAATGTCCCCCTTGACCTCTCCTCCGGTGCCGACAGCGCTCAACAGAGGTGCGGGGAGCATGAATCGGCCACCCGGGATTGATCGGATCTTCCGGCGGGACTGGCGGGTACGCCCCGTTCAGCTGAGGTCGAGGACGGGACGGACGCCGAACTCGTCGCTCATGTCGTCGCCCTCGGGGCCGTTGAGGAATTCGGCCATGCCGGGATTGCGGTTGGCGGTCGCCAGGGGCAGCCATGACACAAAGGCGCCGTAGCCACCGCAGACCGCCTCGCCGCCGTCCCCGCCGTAGACCGACCCCCGGTCGGACGTCGCCTCCGACTCGTAGACGTCGCGGGCTATGTGCAGACCGAAGGCGTTCGGCCGGTGCCGAAGACCGGCCGGGTCGTCGTGGTCGTCGCCGTACGGGGAAAGGTCCAGCGGGCAGGCGGAGCCCCAGCGGAACAGCGTCTCCGCGCCCGCCCCACAGGCGTGCTCCCACTCATCCGGACCGGGCAGCCGCAGGCCCAGCTCCGTCAGGAACTCCGTGACGGATTCGGCCTCCTCGGGAAGCTCCTCCGGCTCCACCGCCATCAGCACGGTGGGCACCGTGGCCGTACGCCGCGGGCTGAGATACCGCGCGAGATGCGCCGCGAGGTCGTCGTCAAAGCCGAACCCACCGGCGAGGCTCTCCGTCCGGTACGAGTCGAGCTGTTCCGGCAGGGGCCGCCAGGCAGCCAGGTCGAATCCGACCGTCACCTCGCCGCCGGGTATGAGCGCGAACCGCCGTCCCTCGCGCTCGATCACCGCGCGGTGCAGCACACCGCCCAGGTGGGGCGTGCCGTCGAACTCCACCAGCCGGCCGTCCGCCAGCCGGGCGGCTTCACGCGCGTGGTGCTGCGCGGCGTCCCGGTCAAGGGCGCGCCAGCGGTCGAAAGTCAGGTCGGCGAGAGACATGATGAGAATTCTGGCATCTGCCACTGACAAGACCGGAGGGAGCGTCGTCCGTGACACAGGACATCGACGCGGCGACCGCGTACGCCTGGAGTGCTCTCGGGGGCGCCCCGGAATCGGCGGGGCTGGTGACGTACGTACCCGCTCCGGACGTGCTGCCGTCACGGCTGCCCGTACGGCAGTTGGCGCGGGCGAGCGTGGGGGTGTGCTCGCTGGCCGCCGCCGAACTGGTGGCGCGGCGGTCCGGGCGGCGGATGCCGGGGGTACGGGTGCACGAGGCGGCCGTCGGGGCGGCGTTCGTCAGTGAGCGGCAGCTGCGGATCGACGGGCGGACCTGGTCCCCGTTCGCGCCGCTCTCCTCGTTCTGGCCCACGGCCGACGGCTGGGTGCGTACGCATGCCAACTACCCCCACCACCGGGCCCGGTTGCTGTCGGCGCTGGGCATCCCCGACGACGGGGACGACGACGGCGCGCTGCGTGAGCGGCTGGCCGAGGAGCTGCGGGCACGGCCCGCCCGGTGGGTCCAGGAGACCGTGTACGAGGCGGGCGGGCTGGCCGTCGCTGTGGCGGAGCCCGGTCCGGAGAGGTGGCCGCTGATCGAGAGTCGGCCGGTGGCGGGTGGTGAAGGCGCGCCGGCCGGCCGTCGCCTGCCGGAGGGGGCCACGTCGCTGCCGGCGCACGGGGTGCGGGTCCTCGATCTGACGCGCGTCATCGCGGGGCCGGTGGCCACCCGTACGCTCGGGCTGCTGGGCGCCGACGTACTGCGCGTCGACTCGCCCCTGCTGCCCGAGGACCCCAAGGCGCACGCCGACACCGGCTTCGGCAAGCGCTCCACCCGACTGGACCTCGGCGACCGGGCCGATCGGGCGGTCTTCGACGGACTTCTCGACTCGGCCGATGCCGTGGTCCTCGGCTACCGCGCCGACTCGCTGGACCGGTACGGCCTCACCCCCGACACCCTGTCGGCGCGGCACCCCGGACTGATCGTCGCGCGGCTGGACGCCTGGGGCTGGACGGGGCCGTGGCGGGACCGGCGTGGATTCGACTCCCTGGTGCAGGCGGCGAAGGGGATCGCCCTCATCGAGCGGGGAGCGGACGGCCGGCCCGGCGTACTGCCCGCGCAGGCCCTCGACCACAGCACCGGCTATCTCCTCGCGGCGGCTGTCCTGCGCGCGCTCACCGAGCGTCAGCGCGACGGGGCGGGCCGGCATCTGCGGCTCTCCCTCGCGGGGACCGCGTCGTGGCTGATGAATGACATCCGGCCGGAGCCCGGGGTCGAAGGTGACGGGGTGAACGACCCCGAGGTGTGGATGGCGGAAACACCCTCGCCGTACGGCCGGCTGCGGTACGTCCGATCGCCGGTCGACTACGAGGGTGGGCCGGGTGATTGGGCCGGTCCGCCGTCGATGTGGGGCACCGATCCGGCGCGGTGGCTCTGACCTGGGTCCGCCCGGTTCGCGACCGGTTGTCAGTGGCCGATGTCACGATGAGTCACATGGATGGACAACGTGGGGTGGGGACCTTTTCTGGAGCGGTGGAACGCGGAGTGGGCGGCCGCACCGAGCACGAGGGAGGAAGCGGAGGAGATTTTCCGGACGCGGTCGATCCCAGGCACTTCTTCCCCGGCCCGGGATCCGGTACAGGGCTGCGGGACGAGTCACGAATCGAAATGGTGCTGCGCCAGATCCCGGCCCGACGGACCGGGCAGTGACCCGCGTCGAGGCGGAAGTCATCGGCACGGAGCGGCTGGTGCTGGTGCCGCAGCGGGTCGAGCACGCGCGGGAGATGGCGGCGGTGCTGTCCGACCCGGCGCTGCACACCTTCATCGGGGGTGAGCCGGCGACCGCCGACGAGTTGCGCTCGCGCTACGCGCGCATGGCCGCCGGGCCCGCCGATCCGGCCGAGTCCTGGTGCAACTGGGTGATCCGGCTCCGGGCGGGCGAAGAGGGCTTGGAGCAGGGGCAGTTGGTGGGAACGGTCCAGGCCACGATCGTCCCGGCCGGGCCCGGCGGGCCAGCGCTGGTCGCGAACATCGCCTGGGTCGTCGGAACAGCCTTCCAGGGGCGGGGTATCGCCACCGAGGCGGCGCGCGGGCTGGTCGGCCGGCTCGAACAACTCTCGGCGGTGCGCGAGGTCGCGGCCTATGTCCACCCCGACCACGCGGCGTCGAAGGCCGTCGCACGCGCCGCGGGTCTGGAGCCCACCGACGAGTGGCACGACGGCGAGGTGAGATGGCTGCTCAGACGAGAAGCCAGGTGATCAGCGTCAGGGACACCATCGAGCAGAACGTGGACAGGATGACCGTGTCCCTGGCGAGGTCGGTGTCCAGTCGGTACTCGGAGGCGAAGATGAAGGCGTTCTGCGCCGTCGGCAGTCCCGCGCAGACCACGACGGCGAACAGGGTGTGACCGCTCAGCCCGAACAGCCAGTGGCCGACGGCGTAGGCGAGCAGCGGCTGGGCCACGATCTTGAGGGCCACCAGCAGACCGCGTTCGGTCCGTGCGGAGGAGTCCGACCGCACGCGGGTGTTGAGGGACATGCCGAGCGCGAAGAGGGCGGCCGGGACGGCGGCGTCGCCGAGCAGTTGGAGCGGCGCGGTGGCCTCGGGCGGGAGGGGCCGGCCGAGCGCCGACACAGCCACTCCGGCGAGGGAGGCCGCGATGATCGGGTTGCGGAACGGCAGTTGGAGCATCCGGGCGGCGCGCCCGCGCGCCTCGCGCCGTACATCCAGATCGATGAGGACAAGCACCACCGGCGCGACGAAGAGCATCTGGAAGAGAGCCACGGTGATGATGAAGGAGGTGTCGCCCAGGACGTGTACGGCCACCGGGATACCGAGGTTGGCGGAGTTGACGTAGCCCGCGGCCATCGCGCCGATGGCCTGTTCGGCCTGGCCGCGCCGGAACACCCAGCGGCTGACCAGCAGTCCGGCGGCGAAGACGACGATCAGGCTGATGGCGAAGACGAGGACGCCGACGTTCAGCAGGGCGGTCACATCGGCTCCGGCCATCGCCAGGAACAGCAGGGCCGGCATGGCGAAGGTGAAGGCGAAGCGCCCGAGGACGTGCTGGGCCTGGCCGCCGAGGATGTCGTGGCGCGCGGCCACCCAGCCGAGGCCGGTGATCACCCAGATGGGCAGGAAGCCGAGGAGGACGGCGTTCATCGGGCTCGCCGCCCGTTCGCCGTCGCTGTCGACCGCCGTATGTGTATGTGCCCGGCTTCGGGAGATCTCACCGGCCTCAGCATGCCGGAAGCGGCGGACGGCCGGGCACCCGGGCCCCGTGCCGATCTCCCGCCCCCGATCTCCGGTGCGCGAAAGCCCCTGTACGGAGCCGGCGCCTCCACCGGTCCCGTACAGGGGCTTCGCTGTCTCACTGTTCCCGGCCCGCCGGCCCGCGGGCGCTCGTCAGTCCCGTCAGCGCCCGTAGCGGATCAGGGCGCGCACCATGCGGCACGTCGTGTCCGACGGCGGATGGATGCCCATCAGCGACGCCGTCGCACGTATCTTCCGGTTGTTGGCGTTCGCCGGGTGATACACGCCCGAGTCGAGCAGGGCGATGGCGAGGCGCATGGCCTTGAGGCGGCGGTTGTGGGTCTCGTACCACTCGCGGGGCTGTCCCGCGGGCAGTGGCTTGCGCTGCACGGTCCTGGTTGCTGGCTGTGTGATGTCGAAGAGCTTCGTCGTGATTGTGGCAACGGCCATCGGCGACCTCCCGGCACGGTGGTGGAACCCTCACGAACACTTACAATTCTACCGCCCCCCACTGACAATCGCCCCTGGCCAGACGGTGTTTGAGAGAGACATGGCAGCCTTCGCCGCAATATCCGGCGACACACACGGGGCGACTCCTGTAACGTCCGGCGAACCACGTGACGCGAGGAGGTGAGCCCGATGTGCGGTACCCGAACTTTCCGGGCACTCCTGGCCGTCGCGTCCGTCTGACCTGCGCGCCCAGGAGCCGTCCGGACACGGACAGATTCTCTGAGCGAAGGAAGACATGACAGCCGAGCAGTTCCGGATCTCCGTATCCGACGACGTACTCCAAGACCTGCGTGACCGACTGAACCGCACCCTCTTCACCGCGGCGTCCGACAGCACCTTCTGGGCGGCGGGAGTCGACCCCACCTACCTGCGCGAGCTTGTCGCCCACTGGGCGGACGGCTTCGACTGGCGGCAGGCCGAGACCGCCCTCAACGCGTATCCGCACCGAATCGCCGAGGTGGCGGGCCGACCGGTGCACTTCGTCCACATCCGGGGCAGGCGGGCCGAGGGCGCGCCCGCGCCGCTGCCCCTGATCATGACGCACGGCTGGCCGAGCAGCTTCGTGGAGATGCTGAAGGCCGCCGAGCGGCTGGCCGATCCGGCCGCGTACGGCGGTGACCCGGCCGACGCCTTCGACGTGGTCGTCCCGTCGCTGCCCGGTTTCCTCTACTCGGCGCTGCCCGACGGGCCGTTCACGCGCAGGCGCGTCGCCGAGATCTGGCACGAGCTGATGACCGGGACCCTCGGGTACGAGAGGTACGGCGCCTTCGGCGGGGACATCGGGGGCGGGGTCACGCAGTGGCTCGGCGCCCTGTACCCCGACCATGTCGCCGGGATCCACCTCACCTCCGCCGTCATCACGTCCGACTTCGAGAACCGCCCGGCGACGCCCGAGGAGCAGGCGTACCTCGATGTCCTCGACGCCTACGACGTCGGTGACCAGGGCTACAGCGAGATCATGTGGACCCGGCCCGACACGATCGCCGCGGCGCTCATGGACTCCCCCGCCGGGCTCCTCGCCTGGATCATCGACAAGTACCGGGACTGGAGCGACTGCGACGGCGATCTGGAGAGCCGCTGGGACAAGGACACGCTGCTGACGATCGCGACGCTGTACTGGGCGACGGGCAGCATCGGATCGTCCTTCCGGCAGTACTACGACTACCCGCTCAACAAGCCGGTCCCGACGATCCAGGTGCCGGCGGCCGTGACCCTGAGCCATGAGCCGGCGCTGGCGGGGCTGCCCCGCAGCCTCGCCGAGCGGCTCTGCGCCGATCTGCGGCACTGGAGCACACCGGGGCGCGGCGGGCACTTCATGGCGCACGAGGAGCCGGAGCAGGTGGCGGACGAACTGCGGGCGTTCTTCGGGCCGTTGAGGACCACGGGCTGAGGTAGCGGGAGGCGGGGGGGCGGTCGGCCTGTGTCGCCGAAGTTGCTGCGGGGGCTCTTGAGCGGTACGGGCTCCCCGCTCGTACGTAACGGCACACGGAACCCAGTCGGCCGCCCCCCGCGGCCGGGAACAGGAGCCCCCACGTGTCGCGGAAGAAGTCCTTCAGCCGGAAGAAGAAGATCGCCCTGCTCGTCGGCGCGGTCGCGTTGGTGGGCGGTACCGCGGTGGCGATGACCGGCACCAGTCAGGCGTCGGTGGAGTGCGACGGGCTGAACACCGCCCTCGGCAACAACCAGCGCTTCATCGACGGCCAGCGGGCCGCTCCGGACGCCCTGTCCGACGCGCGGATCAAGAACCGGCAGGACGTGATCGAGGAGATCAAGCGGAAGCAGGCGGCTTCCGGGTGCGAGGTGGGCGCGAGTGACACCGGCGCGCCGCCCCCGGCCGAGGCGCCCCCGGCCGAGGCGGCGCCCCCCGCCGACGAGGCGGGCGGGGACGACGGTGCGGGCGCCGGTGAGGACAACGGCGCGGGCGCCGGCCAGGTCGGCGAGGTCGTCTGTGCCGGATCGACCGTCACCCTGTCCGGCGAGGCAGGCGCCCCGGCGGCGTCGAGCAACGAGTTCCCCGTCGGCACCACGCTCAAGGTGACCAACCTCGACAACGACAGGTCGACCACCGTGCGGGTCACCGCGCCGTCGGGCAGCTGCGCGCTGCTCAACGACGCGGCGTTCGAACAGGTCCGTGAACCGGGCAAGTTCCTGATCCGCAACGCCCGGATCGAGCGCGTGGGCTGACCCCGGGGAACAGATCCGGTCAGGGGCGGGCGAGCAGCCCCTCCGCCTCCGCGAGGATCTCCGTCAGCCGCAGGCCGAACCGCACGTCGCACGCGTGCGGTCGGCCCGTGCGCGCCGCTGTGAGCAGTGCGTCGATCGCGGCGCCGAACGTGTCCGCCGGGTCGCCCCACCGCTCGGGAAGCACCACCGTCCCGTGCTCGCCCCGCAGTTCGAGCCCCGCCCCCGCGCCCTCCACGGGCGCGCTCAGGCTCAGCACCGCCGAACTCGTCACGCCCGACGTGTGCGTGAGCACCAGATGCGTGAGGTCGGGCTCCGACCGTACGGCCGTCACGGCCGTCACGTCGCCCAGCACCGGCAGCAGCGCGGACAGGGCGTGCGGGCCCACGTCCCACAGGCCGCCCTTCTCGCGCCGCCACGGCGAGTCCGCGTACGGGCTGCTCTCGCTGCCCACTCCGTACAGCGCGCCGAGCCAGTGGGCGCGTGCCGTGAACCAGCCGCCCAGCGCCGCCTGTTCCTCGACCCACTCCGCGGTCCCGGCGGCGAAGCGCAGCGTGCAGAAGACCAGCGAGGCGACGCCGGCCTGCTCGGCGGCGTCCGCCACGGCGCGCGCGCCCGGCACGGTCGTCGCGACCGGCTTGTCCATGAGGAGATGACAGCCGGCCGCCGCCGCGCGGGCCGCGAGCGGCGCCTGGATGTCGGGCGGCAGGGCGAAGGCGACCGCGTCGCTCACGGCGAGCAGCGCGTCGAGCCCGTCCAGACCGCCCACGCCGGGACCACCCTCACCGCCGCCCGCGTACGCCGTGGTGTCGTGGGCGGCGGCGAGCGCGCCGGCGGCCTCGGGCCGCCGCCCCCAGACGCCGCTGAATTCGACCTCCGGGTGGGCCGCGATGGCGGGGGCGTGTGTGCGTTCGGCCCAGGGGCCGGTGCCGAGGAGTGCGATGCGTAGCTGGGTCATGTGGATCAGTGTGCCGTCCGCACCCCGCCCCGGCCCAGAGCCGCCGGGAATTGGGTGGCGCGGTACGGGACCCCCGGTGCTACGTTTCACGGGCCGGCCGCGGGCCTCCGGTGCGACTTCCGGGACTTGCCTCTGAAGCAACAATTTCGCTGTTCGCGCCCCCATGCCCCGGCCGGCTTCAGCATGTTCGGGGACAGGGGGAAGCATGACGCACACCGACGCCGATCTGATCGCGGCCGAGGACGTGCTGCTGTTCGTCAACGCCGCCGTCACGTCCACGGGACAGCGCGAGTTCCGCTCCCAGGCGTCCTCGCAGCGGCTGTCGCTCGACTTCCTCCATGAGTACGTGCGGGTCAACTACCGCACCGTGTACGCCGCTTCGCTCGCGCTCGACATCAACGACCACAACGCGGCCCGCGTCGTGGAGCGGTTGCTGCGTACGGCGGGCGAGGCGAGCCCGGAGCAGAAGCGGACGGAGGGCCGGCTGATCGCCGCCCGGCTGGCGCTGCTGCCGCCGCAGCGCGTCTACCGCCTGTTCCGGGCGTTGCGCGCCGCGAAGGTCGGCAACCGCCGTACCCGTGCGATCATGCGCGACTGGCTGGCTGCCCGGCCCGATCTGGGGCACGACGCGGTGAAGTACCGCGACGGGCTGAAGACCGTGGCGCGCCACTTCCATCTGCCGCTGCGGACGACGACCGAAGTCCCCGCCGCCCAGGGCGAGTTGGGCGACTTCCTCTTCGAGCCGGGCGTGCGCCCGCGCTACGAGCACCGGTTGCTCGACGCGTACCGCCGCGCCCATTACGAGCAGGGCGCGATCTACGAGCTGCCGTTCACCGTCGCCGAGGGTTTCGCGGCCAAGCACGGCCTCAAGCGTGCGGCGTTCGTGGAGCGGATCGCGCCCCGGATGACCCGGCTGGAGCGGCTGCGCACCCAGCGCGAGGCGGGCGCGGACGTGGTGGGGGCCGCCGCGCGGACGGATCTCTCCGTCATGCCGCTGACCAGGCTCGCGCTGTACGCCCTGTCGCTGGGGACCGACGAGCGGGTACGGCGGCGCGCGGAGCTGACGGGCGCGCTGCGTACGGCGGCGCGCCGGGCCGCGGGGCCGTACGCCGGGACGTGGGGGCGCGTCGCCGCCGTACTGGACGACAGCTACTCCGCGTCCGGCTCCGGCGAGAAGCGCCGCCGTCCGCTCGCCGTCGCGCTCGGCGGGCACTTCCTGCTGGAGGCGCTGGCGGCGCCGGGGGCGTACGGCGCGTGGTGGACCTCGGGCGGTACGGACCCGCTCCTGGTGCGGCCGTACGGTCCGACACCGCTGGGCATGCGCGTCATCGACGCGCTGGAGTACGCCCCCGATCGTCTTGTCGTCGTGTCGGACGGCTGGGACAACGCGCCTCCGGGGCTGGCGGGCGAGGTGCTGCGGGTGTGGCGTACGCGGCTGGACCGGGAGCGGCGTACGACGGTCACGCATCTGAATCCGGTGTACGACGCGGACGGCTTCGACGTGCGCCGGCTGGCGGCGAGTGTGCCGACGGCGGGGATCCGGGACGCGGAGGATCTGCCGGCGCTGGTGGAGATCGCGCAGTTCGCCGAGGGCCGGACGGGGCTGGCCGAACTGCAGGCGTATCTGGACCGGCGGATCGAGGGTTTTCTGCTCACGTACGAGGGGGGAAGGGCGACATGACCGGGCTCGACTTCACCGGGCTGACGGCCCGCCCGGCGCAGGTGTGGGGCGGTGTGCGGCTCGTGCCGCTGGTGCGTGCGGAGCCGGTGCCGGGGCTCCGGCTGCACCAGGAGGTGTACGACCGCTTCGGCGAGGTGCTGGTGTCGCCGGGCATCAGTTATGTGTCGTACATCCCGCACGGGCTCGTCGCCGACTGGTCCGGCGAGCAATCGGCGGCGTACGGAACGCAGTTGGACACCGCGCGGCCCACGGCCATGGCGGTCGGCCGGCACCACCGCATGGTCAAGCGGCACCCGGCGAAGAAGCGGAACGGGCAGCCGGCCGGCGCGGTCGCGCGCTGCCGGTTCCTGCCGCTGCACCTGGCCATGGAGGGGTATCTGGCGCTGCACTTCGGCGGCCCGACGATCGCGTGGCACACCTGGTCGGAGGAGGCGGTACGGCAGGGGCTCTCGCCCCGTTCCGAGGCCGCCTATCTGGGGTTCGACGTGCGCGGGCTCGCCGACGCGCTGCGGGTCTTCGAGATCCATCCGGACCAGTGCGGGGTGATGGTGTACGTCGCGGACGCGCTGGCCGCCGCCTTCGTGGTGCCGCACCCCGACGACTACCGGGCGCTGCACCCGACGCTGCTCCAGGACATGTACGGGGAGTTGATCTACCAGTACGGCTACTTCGGCGGAGCCGTACCGGACTTCGAGGCGCGCCTCGGCGACGGTCGGCACATCGCGACGCTCGCCGATCTGCGGGCCGCCGCACGGGGGCAGGAGCGGGCGTGGAGCGAGTCGCACGACACGGTCATGGCGCGTGAACTGCTCGGCACGTCGTACTCGTTCGAGCGGGTCCGCCGCATGGCGTCGTTCGACATGTACCGCTTCCTGCCGCCGTTCCGGGTCGACTCCGACGGGCAGCACATCGGTGAGCTGATCACCGACCACAAGGGGCGCACGGCGTACCTGAAGACGTTCCGGCTGGCCCCGGCGCAGATCAGACGGGGTCATCTGCTGAACAGCCTGGCCGACAACGACTGGCATCTGCGGCGTACGGCGGACCAGTTGGGCACGACGCCCCAGGAGATCACGCGCCGGATCCGGGCGGCGGGCTTCGGCTCGCTGCTGCGCTGACGGCACGCGACGTCGGCGGAGTTGTCAGTGGCCTGTGCCAGAGTGCTGCCCATGCTGGCCATCAGGGTGAAGACAGAGAACTGGCAGGAATACGAGCGGATCTCGGCGGACCGGCTCGGTGAGCTGATCGCGCGGATAGGGGGTGTCGACGATCAGTTCGTGACCGTGGACCGGATCCCCGACCGGCCCTACGTATTCATCCAGGTGGCGCGGGACAGCGCCGAGAGCTACACGCTGGAGCACCGGGACGGCTCAGCCGACGGCATGTTCGGCACGGAGCTGCCGGACGCGGAGTCGGTGACCCGGGTCATGGTGGCGTGGGCCCGCCAGGAGGACGGCTGGGACGCGGGCGTGGTCTGGAAGCGCGTGGACCTGCCGCCGGTCGAGCCGGTGCCGGAGCTCGACGACAAGACCCGGCGCGAGGTCGAGGAGTACGTACGCGGGCTGATCAGGCGCGGCTACGACGGACGGGCGCAGCTCGCCGAGGACGCCGAGGAGTGGCTGGTCGACGGGGACGAGCGGCCCGTGTCCGCCGCGCAGGCGCAGCGGATCGTGGACCGGCTGTGGCTGGAGCGCGTCGAGGAGCAGGCCGGGTGGGAGGGCGAGACCGATCCGGAGCGGATCACGGCGGTGTTCGCGGGGCTGGACGAGCGGGGCATCGTGGCCCGGGAGAACTTCACCTGCTGCCGCGGCTGCGGGCTGGCGGAGATCGGCGCCGAGCGCGAGGAGGGCGACACCCGGGAGGTGCGCGGCTTCGTCTTCTTCCACACGCAGTGCACGGAGGCGGCGGCGGTCGGCGGCGGGCTCTCGCTCTATTACGGAGGGTTCGACGGCTCGGAGGAGACCACGGCGGCCGTCGGCAGGGAGGTCACGGCGGCGCTGGCGGACGCGGGGCTGTCGGTGACGTGGGACGGTTCGCCGGGGTCGGCGATCGATGTCGGGGATCTGGACTGGCGCAAGCGGCTGAGCTGAGGGGCGGCGGCGAGCGGTGGGCGCCGGGCCGGCCGGCCTTCGTGAACGGGCTGTTAATCCCATGAACAGCCCATGAAATCGCCAATGGATCCCTCTCCACGTATCGACCCTTGAGAGGGCACTCCTGCTACGGCCCCATATCTGCTTCAATGAGGTCATGGCCAGTCTTCAGCACGACGCGTCGGGTCGCATCGACCTTGAGCCGTTCTGGCCGTCCCGGCAGCACCACGACTTCGACCGGGTGTGTTGCCGCGCGAGGAACGCGTCGGCCCTCTAAAGCCTCTTCCCAGGCCTTCGGCCGTCGCGAATGACGTACGTCCCGTCCTGTCGACTCGACGACATCCTTCGCGCGAAAGAGCTGACCCCTCATGGCGAACTCCCGTCCTTTCTCCACCGTCACCGCGGCCACGGCCGCCGCCACCGCCGCGGCCTCCTCCGCCACCTCCGGCCGTCACCGACTACGAGCCGTCGACCGTGACGAGGTCGTCCCTCTCACGGCGCCCGGCGCGGCCGGCCAGCTCGTGGACTTCCTGCCCCCCGGCTCCACCTGGCTGCCGGCCCCGGCGCACACCCTGCCGACGCTGCCGGGCAGGCCGCCGATGGTCGGCTACCTCGTCCTTGTCCCGGCCGACCAGCACCCGGTGACGGCCACCACCACGTACGCGCCGGTGCCCGCCGCGGCCCCCGCCGCCGGTGAGGGCCCGGTGCGGATCGACTCCACCGAGCGGACCGTCGAGGTGGACGGCCGGCCGCTGGATCTGACGTACCTCGAATTCGAACTGCTCGCCCATCTCGTGGCGAACCCCCACCGGGTGCACACCCGCGACCAGCTGGTGACCACGGTCTGGGGTTACGGACACGTGGGCGACGGCCGGACCGTGGACGTGCATGTGGCCAGACTGCGCCGCAAGCTGGGCGCGGAGCACCGGCACACGATCCGGACGATCCGGCGGGTCGGTTACAAGTACGCCCCGTAGGACCGCCCGGGACCGCGACCTGGGTGAGGCCCCCGCCGGGCGGACCGGCGGGGGCCTCACACGTACTCACACGTACTCCCACGTACTACGTCCCGGCCTTCGCCGCCCGCGCCCGTGCCCGCGTCACCGCGCCGAGCACCACGTCCAGGACCAGGAACGCCACCAGGGTGATCCCGAGCAGCGGTACGAACCAGCCGACCAGGGCCGCCACGGCGATCAGGGGCAGCAGTACGGACAGCGGCACCTTGCGCCACGCCCCGCGCGCCATCGGTTTGCCCGCGCTCAGCTTGCGGTCCTGGGTGGGCCTGCGCTGCCACCACATGCGGTAGCCCCACACGATGATCAGGATCAGTGAGAGGGCGAGGGCGGCGAGGAGCAGTTGGTTGACGACGCCGAACGTGAGGCCCATGTGGGCGTCGATGCCGATCCGGGTGAGCTGGGCCGGCAACGGGTAGTCGGCGAAGCGCAGTTCGTCGAGGATGAGGCCGGTGCCGGGGTCGACCGCGACCGAGTCCAGCCGGACCGGGAACTGGTTGTCCCGCTGCGCGACGACGTACGCCGTACCGTCGGCGGGCGGCTTCACGACCACCGGTCCGTCGAGTCCCGCCTGGCGCGCGGCGGTCAGGGCGTTGTCGATGCCGATGTCCATGCCCTCGTGGTCGCCGCCCGCGCCGCTGTCGCCGCCGTGCCCTTCGTGGGCCCCGGCACCGGCCGCCGCGTCCTCGCCGCTCTTGAGGGTGGCCGAGACGACGGGCGTGGCGCCGCCCAACTGGTCCTGTACGGCGCCGATGTTGGCGCCCGCGTACGTCGACCAGGTCAGGCCCGTCGCGGAGAGCAGCACGAATCCGGTGGCCGCCCACAGCCCGAGCGAGCCGTGCCGGGTGAGCGTCCTGCGGCGTCCGGTGGCCCCGGGTTCGGGCCGGAGCAGGGCGCGCTTGGAGGTTCTTCTGCGGCCGATCCACAGCAGCAGCCCGCCGAGCGCGACGACCCACAGCCAGCTGGCGGCCAGCTCACTGTAGATACGGCCGGGTTCGCCGAGGTGCAGATGGCGGTGGAGTTCGGAGAGCCAGGTGCGCAGCGGGAGGGCTCCGGAGGTGCCGTAGCTGTCCAGTTCGCCGCGTATCTGGGCGGTGTGCGGATCGACGAACACCGCCAGCGACTTGCTCTCCTCGCTGTCCGGCATCGTCATCAGGACCCGGGTGGACTCCTCGTCCTCGGACGACGGCCAGACGGCGGTGACCTTGCCGTCGGGGTGCTCGGCGCGTGCCGCCTCCACCTGGTCGGTGAGCATGGCCGTACGGTCGCTGTCCGGCGAGCGCAGCTCCTGGCGGTAGACGATCTTCTCCGCCTGGTACGAGAGCGAGTAGAGCAGCCCCGTGGTGGCGGCGATCAGCAGGAGCGGGGCGATGAGCAGGCCCGCGTAGAAGTGCAGCCGCAGCACGAGCGGGCGCACCGCGCCCCAGGTGGTGGTGGTGGTGTTGGCGGGCGCGGGCGGCTTCTTGTCGCCCGCTTTCTTGTCGCCCGGCTTCTTGGCGGGGGCCTTGGTGCGTGGGGAGTCGGCGCCCTGTACGGGGTCGTCAATGGCCATGACTGTCCTAGGAGTTGGCGTGGCACGGGGAAGTCGACCCCCGGGCCCCGCCCAGGTCAGACCATGGCGGCGGCGGCCCCGGAGGCCGTCGTACGGATCGCGAGCGCACGCCGGGCCGGCGGGCCGCGCCGGGACACGGCGTGGGCCAGGACGGCGCCGCGCGGCCGGTGCGGCGCGCGGGTGCGGTGCCGGGGCCGCACGGGCGGCGGTACGGCGAGGGGCCGGGGCGCGGCGAGCAGCAGCCCCAGCGGGGTGAACGCGAAGGCGGCGACGGTCTCGGCCAGCCGGAAGAACGCGGCCTCGCCGCGGGCCAGCCAGAGCGCGCAGACGGCGCCGGCGACCAGGTGGGCGGCGAGCATGCCCGGCGAGGTGTCGGCGACGGCCGCCAGCAGGGCACCGCCGACGCCTCCCGCGCCCACGCTCTCCCCCATGTCCGCGCCGATACCGCCGATACCCGTGCCGACGCCCGCGCCCATGCCCGCCGTCGCGTGGCCGTGGCCCCGCGACGGCAGCGCGCCGTGCGTCCCGGCGGTGGCGGAGAAGGTCACGTGCAGCGCGGCCTGCGCGGTGAGCACGGCGGGCCCGATGAACCCGAGGCCCCGGCGCCGTCCGCCCGCGAGCCACGACAGCCCGGCGATCACCCCAAAAGCCGCCGCAAGAACACCGAGTGGAAGTTTGTGAGCGGACATGGACGAATGCCCCACCGCCGCCAGTGTCACGCACACCGCCGCGAGGACCGCGGCCCGCAAGGCGCGCATCGGCGACCGGGCATCTGTCATGGTGCGCTCATGCTGCCATCCCCGTGGCGCGTGCGGCAGATGGTGCGAACGGCGCTGACCTGCTATGCCCGCAGCAGAACGGATCCGGTAATCGGACAGCCGCGTGGCAGGGTTCCGACATGAGACTTCTGATTCTGGGTGGCACCGAGTTCGTGGGCCGCGCCGTGGCCGAGGCCGCGCTCGCGCGGGACTGGCAGGTGACGGTGTTCCACCGCGGTCACCACGAGGCACCGGCGGGCGTCCGTGTCCTGCGCGGCGACCGCACCGCGCCGGACGGCCTCGCGGCCCTGACCCGCGCCACCCCCGACGCCGACACCGGCACCTCCGGGAGCGGCGCCGCCCCCGAATGGGACGTGGTCGTCGACACCTGGTCGGGCGCGCCGTCCGCCGTGCTGGACACGGCCCGGCTACTGGCCGACCGAGCGGGCCACTACGCGTACGTGTCCAGCCGTTCCGTGTACGCGTACCCGACCCCCGCCGGTCTCCCCGAGGACGGCCCGCTGGTGGAGGGCGCGGCGGCCGACGCCGAGCCGCGTGACTACGCGCGGGACAAGCGCGGTGGCGAGCTGGCCGCCGAAGCGGCCTTCGGGGACCGGGCGCTGCTGGTGCGCGCGGGCCTGATCCTCGGTCCGTGGGAGAACGTGGGGCGGCTGCCGTGGTGGCTGGGGCGGATCGCGCGCGGCGGCCCGGTGCTCGCGCCCGGACCGCGCGAGAACCCGTTGCAGTACATCGACGTACGCGACCTCGCCGAGTGGACCCTCGACGCGGCGGCACGCGGCCTCGGAGGCGCGTACAACGCGGTGAGTCCGCCGGGTCACAGCACGATGGGCGAGCTGCTGGCGGCGTGCGTGAAGGCCACCGGCTCGGACGCCGAGCTGCGCTGGACGGACCCGGACACGATTCTCGCGGCCGGCGTCGAGCCGTGGACGGACCTGCCGATCTGGCTGCCGCGCGGTGAACTGCACGACATGATGCACGGCGGCGATGTCGCCAAGGCGCTCGCCGCCGGGCTGCGGTGCCGGCCGGTGGCGGAGACCGTGGACGACACCTGGGCCTGGCTCCGGTCGATCGGCGGCGAGGCCCCGCAGCGCCCGGACCGCCCGAAGGTCGGGCTCGCGCCGGAGGTGGAGGCGGCCCTTCTGGGCGGCTGACTCCCACGGACGGACAGGTGGCCGACTCCGGCGGACGGGCAGGTCCTCGACCCGGCGAACGGGGGTTCGCACGTCCCCCTGACGGGGGTTCTCACGTCCCTCTGACGGGGGATGGCCGATGGTGTCCAAGTGGTGCTAGGTACACCACCGATTGGGGGCGGAAACCGCTCACGTACGACGGGCACCTCACGGCAGACTGATGGCTGTGCCCGTCAGCGGGCGGAAGGCCGGTCGCCGATGGGGCACGGGCGACAAGAGAGGATCCACGATGAACGGGACGAAGATGATCGCCGAGTCGGCCAGGACCACGGGCCGGGGGCTGGTGCTCGGGATCACCGCCCTCGTCGGCTCCATCACACTGTTCGTCTTCTCGGTGCTCTCGATCACCCTGATCCTCCTCGGTATCGGCTTCTTCACCACCCCCTACGTCCTGACCGCGGTACGGGCGCACGCCAACCGGCGCCGGCTGCTGGCGGCCACCTGGTCGGACGTCAAGGTCCCGGTGCCGTACCGCCCGATGCCCGCCGATCTGCGCACCGGCGTCACCGGCCAGGTGGAGCGGACCACGCTGATGCTGAAGGACCCGGCGACCTGGCGGGACCTGGTGTGGCTGATGGAGGACATGACGGTGGGGGCGGTCTCCGCCCTGCTCTCCGCGGGCCTGTTCATCTACGGGCTGGAGGGCGTGGTGCTGGCGGCCGGTCTGTGGCGGGCCTTCGAGGACAACGCGTACCCGTACGTCGGCTTCGTCTCCGTCGACAGCCAGTTCACGGGTCTGCTCGCCGCCGCCGTGGGCGTGGTGATCATGGGGATCGGTGTCCGGTACGCCAACGACGTCCAGCGCGGCCACTTCCTGCTCGCCAAGTCGCTGCTCGCCCCCAACCAGGACCAGGAGCTGGCGCAGCGCGTCGCCCACCTCACCGAGACGCGGCACGACGCCGTGGACAGCTCCGCCGCCGAACTGCGCCGGATCGAGCGGGATCTGCACGACGGCGCACAGGCCCGGCTGGTCGCCATGGGCATGGACCTGGGCACGATCGAGGCGCTCATCGAGAAGAACCCGGCCAAGGCCAAGGAGCTGATCGCCAACGCCCGCCTGTCCTCCGCCGAGGCGCTGACCGAGCTGCGCGACCTGGTCAGGGGCATCCACCCGCCGGTGCTCGCCGAGCGCGGACTGGGTGACGCGGTGAAGGCGCTGGCGCTGCGCCTGCCGGTGGAGACCGACGTACAGGTGGATCTGCCGGGCCGCGCCGACGCGCCGGTGGAGTCGGCGGTGTACTTCGCGGTCAGCGAGATCCTCACCAACGCGATCAAGCACTCCAACGCGGACCGGATCTGGATCGACATGATCCACACGGACTCCAAACTGCGTGTCGCGATCGGCGACAACGGCGACGGCGGCGCGAAGATCGGTTCGGGTACCGGGCTGAGCGGACTGGAGCGCCGACTCGGTACATTCGACGGCATCCTGGCCGTCAGCAGTCCCGAGGGCGGCCCCACCATGGTCACCGTGGAGATCCCTTGCGAGTTGTCCTAGCCGAAGACCTCTTCCTGCTCCGTGACGGTCTGGTCCGGATGCTGGAGGCGTACGACTTCGAGGTCCTGGCCGCCGTGGAGACCGGACCCGAACTGACCAGAGCATTCGCGGAACTTCAGCCGGACGTCGCCGTCGTCGACGTCCGGCTTCCGCCGTCGCACACGGACGAGGGACTCCAGTGCGCCCTCGCCGCGCGCCGGGACCGCCCCGGACTCCCCGTCCTCGTCCTGTCGCAGCACGTCGAGCAGTTGTACGCGCGGGAGCTGCTGGCCGACGGCACCGGCGGCATCGGGTATCTGCTCAAGGACCGGGTCTTCGACGCCGACCAGTTCATCGACGCGGTGCGCCGGGTCGCCGGCGGCGGTACGGCGATGGACCCCCAGGTCATCCAGCAACTGCTGTCCCGCAGGGCCCAGGACAAGCCGATCGGCCAGCTGACGCCGCGTGAGCGCGAGGTCATGGAGCTGATGGCGCAGGGGCGGTCGAACGCGGCGATCGCCGCCCAACTCGTCGTCACGGAGCGGGCGGTGTCCAAGCACACGTCGAACATCTTCGGGAAGCTGGGGCTGCCGGTGTCGGACGACGACAACCGGCGGGTGCTCGCGGTGATCGCGTATCTGGACCGGGGACAGCAGTAGGGCCGGGGGCGGCAGTGGCGGGGCGGGCGCCGCGGCGCCCGTACTGCCCAAGGGGGCGCCGGGCGAGGTGTGTTGAGGGCATCCGCCCGGTTTGTTGATGGAGATTTCTATGAATTCTCATGGCGGCTGAACAGGCCGCGAATGACGTCCGTATGGAACGGAGCGCTTCCTCCCCACGCCGGAGATCCCCCTGAACCGGCACCGAAGCTTGAGGAGTTCCATGGGACGCACGTCAAGAAAACGCTCGACAGTGGCGAACCGGGCCATCGCGGCCTCGGCGGCCTTGATTCTGGGCGGGGGTGGGCTGGTAGCGGTAAATGTCTACGCATCCGCGGGAGAAGGCCGCTCCGGTCAGGAGCAGCGGATCCAGAATGCCGGACGGCAGATGTCCACCATCGACTGTCCCGAGGTCGCGAATGAGCTCACCAAGGTGCCGAGGCGCGCCCGAGCCACGGTCGACCGGGAACTGGCCCGGATGGACACGCAGATCACCGATGCCTACAAGCGGTTCGCCGACAACAAGGTGAAGTTGGAGAGAGATCCGAAACTTACCGAGAAGAAGATCCTCAAGCCGCTGAAGGCGAAGAGGCTCGCCAGCCTCAAGCGGATCCGTTCCGCGCTCAAGCGCGCGGGGCACTGGCAGAAGAGCCTGGACTCGCTCGCCCCCTGCACCATGCGGCCCGACGACGACAGCACCAACGGCGGCGACCCGGGCGGCGGCCAGAACGGTGGCCAGGGGCAGAACGGCGGGCAAGGTCAGAACGGCGGCCAGAACGGCGGTCAGGACGGCGGTCAGGGTCAGAACGCGGGCCAGGACGGCGGTCAGGACGGTGGCCAGGGCGGCGACGGCGGCCAGCCGCCCGGCAACGGCCCCGACGCCTCCGACTTCGTCGCCATCGAGTCCGTCGAGCCGAACATCCAGGAGCCCCAGCCGGGTGAGCAGGCGTCGACCGGCAACTTCACCACCGAGTGCGGGCGCAACGAGAACGGCCTCTTCAACTCCGACAACGTCATCGCCGCGCCCGGCGTGAGCAACGGCGCCCACCACAAGCACGACTACGTGGGCAACCAGGCCAACAACGCCTTCGCGAGCGACGACGACCTGGCCAACGGTGAGACGACCTGCAACGAGCAGGGTGACAAGTCCACCTACTACTGGCCGGTGGTCCGCCTGCAGAACGGTCAGAACGAGGCCGACGCGAACGAGGACGGCGGCGGCAAGGACGGCAACGTCGGAGAGATCCAGACGCCGTCCGAGGTCACCCTGCAATTCGCCGGCAGCGCCGTGTCGAAGGTCACGGCGATGCCCCGCTTCCTGCGCATCATCACCGGTGACGCGAAGGCGTTCGTCAACGGCGACGCCAACGCCAATGCCTCGTGGAGCTGCACCGGATTCGAGGACCGCCAGCTGAAGGACAAATACCCGATCTGCCCGGCGGACAGCCAGGTGGTGCGTTCATTCGACTTCCAGAGTTGCTGGGACGGGCAGAACACCGACAGCGCGAATCACCGCACCCATGTGGCGTTCGCCGACGAGAACGGTCAGTGCCAGGAGGGATTCCAGGCGATTCCGCAGCTCAAGCAGCGGATCGTGTACGACATTCCGCCGGGTCCCGGATTCGCGGTGGACTCGTTCCCGGAGCAGTTGCACAAGCCCGTCACCGACCACGGTGACTTCATCAATGTCTTCGACGAGGACGTGATGAACAAGATGGTCGACTGCATCAACACCGGCAAGGAATGCAACTGACGGTGTGATGTAAATCCGATTCTCAGGCGCCGGCCGGGCTCAGAGCCCGGCCGGCGCCGCTCGATGTCAGCTCTTCTTCGGGTGCCCCGAGTGCCCCTCGGTACCGTGGTCCTCGCCGCCGGTGCCGTGGTCCTGGCCGCCGGTGCCGTGGTCCTCGCCGCCGGTGCCGGAGTCCCCTCCGCCCGAGCCGTGCGCCGGGGCCGTCTCGACCGTGCCGCCCAGCCGGCCGCGCAGCGACTCGACCACCTTCGCGTCGCCGCTGGCGACCCACTTCCTGCCGACGAGGTACGAGCCGCCGTAGTCGTTGGCCTCGTTGATCCACTCGCGCAGACCTCGGTCGGTCGCGAACGTGGTGAGGATGTATCTGCCGTAACCCGTCTTGCAGTTGGCCTGGCGCAGCTCGTCCGCGTCGGTCTGCACGTTCGGATCACACTCGGCCTTCTCGGCCAGCTGTTCGAGGCTCCCGGTCGCCGTCCTCGGCGCCTTCGGGGCCTCGTCGTCATTGGATCCGCAGCCGCTCAACAGGGCCAGGGCCAGGGCCGGCACCACCAGTGCCACTCGGGGTCGCTCGGTACGCATTCGGCCATCGTGCCCTCTCCACAAGCCCCCGCGCGGGTGAACGACGCATCACATCGTTGCCCACCCCCCTCCCCGTCATTAGCGTGCGCTCCGCACGCACCTGTTGGCACCCCCCGTAACCGAGGACAGAGGACCGCTGATGCCCGAGCTGCCGAGTCCCATCCCTCCTGCCACCGCCTCGCTCCCCTCCGCTCCCTCCAGACGCGCCGTGCTGGCCGGCGCCGGTGCGATCGGCGTCGGTACGGCGCTGGCCACGCACTCCCCCGCGGCGGCCCGGCCCGCCGCGCCGCCGGCCACCGCCCGTGCCACCGACGCCGCGGTCACCGCCGCCGCCCGCGCCGCCGTGGGACGCCTGCTCCCCGGCCACGCCGACCAGTTCCGCTTCCGGGTGGTGCGCGGCGCCGAGCGGTTCCGGGTCGCCGGGTCCGCCGGCCGGATCGAGGTCTCGGGCACCGACGCGGGAGTCCTGCTCACCGGGGTGCACTGGTATCTGAAGTACGAGTGCGGCGCCCACGTCAGCTGGTCGGGCAGCCAACTCGACCTCCCCGCGACGCTGCCCGCGCCCCGCCGCCCGCTGGAGCGCTCGGCGACCGTACGGCACCGGTTCGCCTTCAACGACACGCACGACGGCTACACCGCGCCGTACGCCGACTGGCCGCGCTGGGAGCGGATGCTCGACATCCTCGCCCTGCACGGCTGCAACGAGGTCCTCGTCACCACCGGCCAGGAGGCCGTCTACCACCGGCTGCTGACCGACTTCGGCTACACCGACACCGAGGCCCGCACCTGGCTCCCCGCGCCCTCCCACCAGCCGTGGTGGCTGCTCCAGAACATGAGCGCGTACGGCGGCCCGCTCTCCCCCGAGCTGATCGAGGCCCGCGCGCTGCTGGGCCGGCGGATCACCGACCGGATGCGCGAGCTGGGCATGTCCCCCGTGCTCCCCGGCTACTTCGGCACCGTCCCGGACGGCTTCGCCGCCCGCAACCCCGGCGCGCGGACCGTGCCTCAGGGCGACTGGAACGGTCTGCCGCGCCCCGACTGGCTCGACCCGCGCACCCCGGTCTTCGCCGATGTCGCCGCCGCCTTCTACCGGCACCAGGGCGATCTCTTCGGCGAGGTCGACCACTTCAAGATGGACCTGCTGCACGAGGGCGGCAGCGCCGGGGACGTCCCCGTGCCCGACGCGGCCCGCGCGGTCGAGACCTCGCTCCACACGGCCCGCCCCGACGCGACCTGGGTGATCCTCGGCTGGCAGACCAACCCCGTACCGGCCCTGCTCGACGCCATCGACACCGACCGCGTGCTGATCGTCGACGGCCTGTCCGACCTGGACTCGGTGACGGACCGCGAACGGGACTGGGGCGGCGCGCCGTACGCCTTCGGCACCATCCCCAACTTCGGCGGCCGTACGACGCTGGGCGCCAACACCGACCGCTGGACGCAGCGGTTCACCGCTTGGCGCGACAAGCCCGGCAGCGCGCTCGTCGGGACGGCGTACATGCCGGAGGCCGCCGAGCGCGACCCGGCCGCCTTCGAGCTGTTCAGCGAACTGGCGTGGCGGGAGGAGGCGGTCGACCGCGAGAGCTGGTTCCGGTCGTACGCCGATCTGCGCTACGGCGGCGAGGACGGCGCCGCGCGGGACGCCTTCGGCGTGCTCGCGGCGACGGCGTACCGGCTGACGACCGCCGACGGCCGCCCCGTCGACTCCCTCTTCTCCCGCCGCCCCTCCCTCACCTCGTCCGTCGGAACCGCCTTCGACACCGCCGAGTTCGACAAGGCCCTCGGCTCGCTGCTCGACGTGGCGGCCGGGCTGCGCGGCTCCGACGCGTACCGGCACGACGTGACCGAGCTGGCCAGGCAGGCGCTCGCCAACCGCTCCCGGCTGCTGCTGCCGCAGTTGCGTGGCGCCTTCCAAGGAGGCGACGCCGCCACGTTCCGCGCGCTGGCCGCGCTGTGGCTGAAGCTGATGCGGCTGAGCGACACGATGGCGGGCTGCCACCGCTCGTTCCTGCTCGGTCCGTGGCTGGAGGACGCCAAACGGTTCGCAACCGGTCCGGCGGAGGCCGCGACGCTGGAGTGGACGGCGCGCACGCTGATCACCACATGGGCCGACAGGTCGGCGGCCGGGCTTCTGAGCAACTACGCCAACCGCGACTGGCAGGGCCTGCTCGCCGATGTCCATCTGCCGCAGTGGCAGGCCTATCTGGACGAGCTGGCCGACGCACTGGCCACCGGGCGGGAGCCGAAGGCCTTCGACTGGTACGTGGACGAGGAGGCGTGGACGCGGGCGCGCGGCGCCTATCCGGTACGGGCGACGGGTGACGCGTACCGGACTGCTCTGCGCGTACGGGACACCCTGGCCGCCGCCCCGTACCAGGGCAGCGTCACCGTCACCGCCGACCCGCTCGCCTTCACGCCGGGCAGCACGGGCACGGTGAAGGCCGACTTCCGAAACGTCAACGGGCTGCGCGGCACCGGCCCCGTCGACTTCGCCCTGACCGGCCCCGCCGCCCGGCCGGACGGCCCGACACGCCTGCCGTCCGTCGCCCCGGCGGGCACCGGGTCCGTCTCCTGGTCGGTGACGGCCCCCGCCGAACCGCTCACGGCGCCGCTGCGCCCGCTTCCGTACGCGCTGGCGCTGGAGTACGGGCCGCGCGGCGAGGAGCGCGTGCGGACCGTCCAGCGGGGCACCGTGTACGTCGCCGGGCCACTGGCACCGGGCTGGCGCACGTACAGCAACAACGGTGCGGTGTTCGGGCTGCTGGGCGACCGCTTCGCGGTCAACGGCGGCGGCCAGGACCTGTGGCGAGGGACCGCGCAGTTCGGCACGGCCTTCAAAGAAGGCGCGCTCAAGGACGGTGTGAGCGTGACGGTCCGGGTGGACGCGCAGGAGAACACGGGGGCGTGGGCCCGCGCGGGCCTCATCGCCCGCGACACCCTCACGACGCCGGGCTCCCCGGGCATCGTCAACCTGGCGGTGACGCCGTCCAACGGAGTGGTGCTGTCGTACGACACGTCCGGCGACGGCACGCTCGACACGTACCGGCGCATCACCGGCGTCACGGCCCCGGTGCTGCTGCGACTGACGCGGGCGGACGGCCTGTTCACGGGTGCGTGCTCGACGGACGACGGTGCGACCTGGCGAACGGTGTCCTCGATCCCGGTCCCGGGCGCGGCGGCTGTCCAGGACGTGGGCCTGTTCATGAGCGCGACGAACGGGAGCAGCGGGCTGCGGGGCACGGTCGAGTTCAGCGGGTGGGGGGTGTCGGGCGGGGGCGCGTCCGGCAAGTAGCGCCGTCAGCCGGTGGGCGGGCCCGGGGGTGGGTGGCATCGCGGCGCGTGCGCCCGCGTGAGCCGCCGACGACAACGTCGCGAACGTGCCTGTCGCGTCGGGCGACACGCCCCGGCAGACCCGCCCCAAAGGGTGCCTGGCCGGCCGGCGCGGAGGCGCGCGGCGTCGCAGGGCGCGGCCACGCGCGCGTGCGCGGCCGACGACCACGCCGTGAACGTGCCTGTCGCGTCGGGCGACACGCCCCGGCAGACCCGCCCCAGGGCGTGTCCGGCAAGTAGCCCCGTCTGCCGGTGGGCGGGCCGGGGGGCGGCGTCGCGGCGCGTGCGCCCGCGTGAGCGGCCGACCACAACGTCGTGAACTTGCCTGTCGCCTCGCGCGAGTGCCCCGGCAGACCCGCCCCCAGGGCGTGTCCGGCGGGCCGGCGCGGAGGCGAGCGGCGTCGCGAAGCGCGTGCCACGCGCGCGTGCGCGGCCGACGACAACGCCGTGAACGCGCCTGTCGCCTCGCGCGAGTGCCCCGGCAGACCCGCTCCAAGGGGTGTCCGCCGCCCGCAGGGCGGGGCTCGCGCCCGCCACGGAGCGGCTGTTGTCACGTCGCCTCGCGATGCCTCGCGAGGCGACGGCCCGGCGTGGCGGACGACCCGGCCCTACGTGGTCCAGGCGTCACGGGCGGGGCGTCGTCCCGCCGGGACGCCCCAGGGCCCGGCAGGGACTCCGGCCGCGGGCGTGAAGGCGCCCGTGTGACAAGGGAGTTGTGGGCGTCGGGCCGTGCCGTTGGGGTGACCATCCGACGAATCGCTCGTTCTGCTGAACGTGCCCCCACCCGACGCCGCCACGGCCACCGCGCCCGCCTCCGCCCCCGCCCCCATCGACGTGGAGCAGGCCGAGGCCGCCCTCGTCGAGCACTACCCGCGGCTGGTGCGGATCGCCTATCTCGTGCTGCCTCCCGCCCTTGGCCGCAACCGCCGCGTGCTGACCGCCCACGCCGTCGTCCAGCGCTCGCTGCCGCGCAACCGCACGGCGGCGACGCCGGACGACGGATACGCCTACGTACGAGGCCGGGTGCTGCGGCAGGCGCTCGACGCGGGGCGGTCGCTGCGCCGCGCGGCGTGGCCCCGGCGGGCCCAACTGCCGCCGTTGCTGCCGCACGTGTGGGGCCTGCGGCTGTTCCCGCGCTCCGGCGGCGCCGACGAACTCGCCCTCGACCAGCGTCTGTCGGGCCTCTCCGGCGGCGCCAGGGCCGCCTTCGTACTGAGGGGGCTGGAAGGGCTGCCCGACAGGGACGTACGCCGGCTGCTCACCGCCGCCGGGGTCGAGGACCCGCACGCGGCGCTCCTGGAGGCCGACGGCATCGGTACGGAGGGCGTGGCGCTGCTGGAGTCCCCCGAGTACGACCCCTGTTCGCTCCAGGCCCGCCCCACCGATCTGCTGCGCCGGCGCCAGCACGCGCGCGCCGCGGTCGCGGGTGTCGCCGCCGTGGCCGTATGCGGCGCGCTGCTCGGGCTGCCCGGCGACGGCTGGGGCGCGAACGGCGCCGCCGCCCCGTCGTACGCGCGCAACTCGGCGGCGGAGGCGGCTCTGGACCCGGCCAAGGTGCACCGCGTCCCGGAGAACGCGTGGCGGGCCTCGGCCCGTACGGACTTCTCCGTGTGGCCCACGCGCGGCGCGCTGGCCGACGACCGGCCGCTGCTGCGGCGGGCGCTGGCGGTGTGGGCCAGACCGGGATCGTCGGTACGGGTCTCCTCGACCCCGGCCACACCGGTGGGGCCGCCGATGGGGCCGGCGCAGCTGCTGTACGCGGGCGAGGTCGACCGGGCGCGGGTGGTGCTGCTGTACGACGGGCTGCGGATCGCCCGGTACGCGGAACCCCGCACCGGCACGGGTTCCGTGGCACTGGACTTCGCCCGGGTCGACGGGGCGTCGGCGGACACCGCGCCCGGCGCGCCCCCGGCCACGTACGCGCTGGTCGCCGGGCGCACGGACGGCAACGTGCGCTATCTGACGGCGCCCTGGGTGGGCGCGACGGCCGTACGCGATCTGCTCGACCCGACCGGTGACGCGCGGCCCCTGCGGCGCGGCGCGGACGGCGTGACGGATCCGCTGCCGACGCCGGGGGCGACGCGGGAGTGCGGGGCGTGGGACGTGCTGGAGGTGGCGGAGAGCGGCGGCGGCGGAGACGGCGCCGTGAGGCTGCTGTCCGACCTGGGCGAACTGACGCCCGCCCGGCTGACGTCGGGCCCGCCATCGGCCCCCTCGGACGTGTCGGGCGGCGCGGCGCGCGCCGCCTGGGCCCGTACGGCGTGCCTGCTGCCCGCGGTGCGCTCGCACGGCGTGCGGACGGTGAACTCCTGGCAGTACGCGAGCCAGAGCCTGCCCGAGTCCAACGGCGACGCGCGGTGGGTGTGCACCCGCGCGGAGACGTGGCGGGGCACGGAGAGCAGGGTGCTGGCGCAGTTCCAGCCGCCGTCGGCGAAGGCCGGGGCGCCGAAGACCGGGGCGATCGCGGCGCGCGCCGCGAACTCGTCGGCGTGCGGCGTACGGGAGCCGAGGGTGCTGGCGGGCGTGCTGTGGAAGTCGCGGGGCGGCCGGTGGTACGTACTGGCCGCCGGCAGCGACGAGTTCCGCTCCGTCCGTGCGACGGGCGGCGTGACGGGCGACGCGCGGGGGCGGGTGCTCGCGGCACCGGCGAAGCCCGGTGACCGGGCGGAGCTGGACGGGCGGCTGGCGGACGGCACCCGGGTGGGCGCGCTGCGGTGACGGGCGGGCCGCCCCCGGCCGGTCAGGGCAGGAGCAGCCAGTCCGTGGCGAGCGTCCCCGCGAGGCCGAAGCCGAGCACCCAGGTGGCGAGGCGGGTACGGCCGTTCCTGCTGAGTTCGATGACGACGCCGCAGAGGATCATCGCGAATCCGTAGAGGCCGACGACGAGGACGGAGCTGCGGTTGGCGAGGCGTACGGCCAACAGGGCGGCCATGGTGACCAGAAGCACCGAGGCGACGACGACGCGGATGCGGCGGGCCTGGCGTGGCGTGAGGGCACTGTCGTCGTGGCCGTCGTCAGGCTCGTCGTGGCCGTCGGCGCCGCTGTCGTCGAGGTCGTCCGTGCCGTTGTCGGCGGGGTCGTCGGCGGGGTCGTCGGCGACGGCCGGGAGGTCGGCCGTCAACTCCCCCTTCGCCCCGGACACCGGCCCCGGTTCCGGCGTTTCGGTGACCTCTTCCTGGTCAGATGCGCTCATGGTCGGCGAGCGTAACCGACAGGCCGCGGCCACCGACGGTTAGGCTGTTCATATGACGACCGGGGTGCGACGCAGAATGGGCGTCGAAGAACGACGGCAACAACTGATCGGTGTCGCGCTGGAACTGTTCAGCCACCGCTCGCCCGATCACGTCTCCATCGACGAGATCGCGGCGGCCGCCGGCATCTCCCGGCCGCTGGTCTACCACTACTTCCCGGGCAAGCAGTCGCTGTACGAGGCCGCGTTGCGGCGGGCCGCCGACGAGTTGGCCGAGCGCTTCGTCGAACCGCGCGAAGGGCCGCTCGGCGCCCGGCTGCTGCGTGTCATGACGCGCTTCTTCGACTTCGTCGACGAGCACGGCCCCGGCTTCTTCGCATTGATGCGGGGCGGTCCGGCCGTGGGTTCGTCCAGGGCCAACGCCATGATCGACGAGGTGCGGCAGGCCGCGTACGAGCAGATCCTGTCCCATCTCTCCATCCAGTCGCCGCCGCCCCGGCTGGAGCTGGTCGTGCGCTCCTGGGTGTCGCTCGCCGAGTCGACGGCGCTGCTGTGGCTGGACGGCCGCCGGATCCCGCGCGGCGACCTGGAGTTGCAGCTGGTGCACGACTTCGCCGCGCTGGCCGCGGTGAGCGCGGCGTACGACGACGAGATGGCACGGATCCTGCTGCCGGTCCTCGCCGACGAGCCGCCGGGCGGCCCGTTCGGCGATCTGGTGGCCCGCCTGACGGCTCTGGCGGCGACACTGCCGGCCGCGACGCTGCCGCTGCCCGCCCCGCGTACGGCATAGGACGGCGTGGGACGGCATACGGCGTAGGGGACGCGGGGACAGATGGGCCCGGTCAGCCCGCCGTCCCGTAGACGACCGTCACTTCCTTGAAGCCGAGGGAGGTGAGCAGCCCTTGCAGCATGCTGGTGGTGTTCTTCTCGGCGCGTGTGGTCAGTCCGCTGTCCTTGGCGGCGTCCTGGATGTGCTTGGCGGCGAGCTTGTTGACGGCGCGCTCGTCGGCCGGATTGTCGGAGAAGAAGTCACCGAGCCGGTCGAACAGCCCGCGCTGCTTGGACACGGCGTACGACCGGTCGGCGTCCAGCGTGGCCTTGCCCAGCTGGGCGTGCGGCAGCCGCAGCGTCGCGGTGGTGCGTTCCTTGTTGACCTGGACGTTCTTGTCGCCGATCCCGCCGAGATCCACGTACGACCCGACGCTGCCGGCCCCCACGTAGAGCGTGCGGCTCCCCTTGATGGTGTCGGGGAGGTACTTGGCGTCCTTCTCCAGATCCACCACCACCTGGAAGTTCCCGGACGCCGCCTGGTACCGGCTGAGGTCCTGGATGGACTTGAGAAGGGTCGGTCCGGTCCGGTCGTTCGTCTCCTCACCGAAGACGTCGTCGAATCCGGGCACGAGGTCGAGCCGGCTGCCGATGCCGAGCAGCACGACAAGCACCACGAGCCCGACGGGCAGCTTGACCCACCAGGGCGCCCTCGACACGCGCGAGACGCGTGTCCTGCCCTGACTCTGTGCGGGTTCTGGCTCTGGTTTCACGTCGGTGGACGTCATACCTACCGGGTTACCCGTCCGGCGGGGTTCACGCCACGACGAAGCCTGCAACAAGTTCGGGCAACTCCCGCGCATGAAAGCAGCGTTGGCGGTCCCGCCACGGTCCCGCCCCGGTCACGGCATCGGCCCCCGCAGCGCCCGCGCCAGACCGTTCGCCCTGTCCTCCGCGAGGCCCCGGCCGAACGCCGTCTCGTACGCCGGGTCGCCCACCGACTCGCGCGCGCTGCGTTCGCACTCCGCGCGGACCGCCGCCAGTTCCGGCGTGCCGCGCTGAGGGTGGCCGACCATGCGCCAGTAGGCCTGGCCCGTGCCGTAGACATGGGCCGCCCGTTCGCCGTCGCCCTGGGCGGCGACCGCCGCCGCCAGGAGGTCGAGGCCCAGCGCGATGCCGAAGCTGTCGCGCAGTTGGTGTTTGCCCGCGAGCATCGAGCGGGCGTGGATCTCCGCCGCGTGCGCGTGGCCGCTCAGCAGATGGACCAGGGAGAGCTGGTAGTCGGCGTACGAGCGGGTCCAGCATTCGCCCCGTTCCGCGCACTCCTCGCGGAGGGCCGCCGCCTCCCTGCCCGCCTCTTCGAGCCGGCCGAGACCGGTGAGGGCGAAGACACGGACGAGGCGGCAGCGGAGTTGGGAGGGGTAGGAGAAGCCGTCGCCCCCGACGGCGCTCAGCGCGCGGTCGGACACCGTGTGGCCGGCCTGCGCGCGGCCCATCATCAGTGAGGTGAGGCCGAGGAGGTACGCCGCCGAGAGCATGGACTCGGGGTCCTTGTCCTGCCAGGCGGCCATGCTGCATCGTTCGCCGAAGCGGTGCGCGGCCTCGTGGTCGCCCTGGAGCATGACGGTCAGGCCCAGCGCCCACATCGTGCGGGTCCGGTCCGGTCCGGGCGCGTGGTGGGCGGTGAGGGTGCGTTCCAGATAGATCCTGGCCTCGTGGAGGTGGCCGCAGCAGGTCCAGAAGAAGCCGACCCGGCCCGCCATCTCCTGGGCCGCCGCCGGGTCCGTGGCGAGGAAGTGGTCGAGGGCGTCGCACAGGTCGGAGTGGCTGTCGGCGATCCTGCCGTACCAGGCGATCTGGTCCCGGCCGAGCCATCCGGCGTGTGCCTCCCGGACGAGCGCGGAGAAGTGCGTGGCGTGGCGGTCGGCGAGTACGCGCTCCTCGCCGAGTTCGGCCAGCCACAGGGCGCCGTACTCGCGGAGGGTGTCGAGCATCCGGTAGCGGGTGCCGTCGCGCCGGAGCACGGAGCGGTCGGCGAGGCCCGTGAGGGCGCGCGTGACATCGTCGGGGTCGAGCGGTCCGCCGGCGCAGACGGCCCGCGCGTCAGCCTCCTCGATGTCGCCGCTGAAGACGGAGAGTCTGGCCCACAGCAGCCGTTCCAGCGGCGCGCACAGTTCGTGGCTCCAGCCGATGGCGGTGCGCAGCGCGCGGTGGCGCCGGGGCCAGGCGGTCTGGTCGGTGAGGACGTCGAGGCGGGAGGTGAGCCGTTCGGCGATCTCCTGGACGCTGTTCTCGCCGAGGCGCGCGCAGGCGAGTTCGAGGGCGAGCGGGATGCCTTCGAGGCGGCGGCAGATCTCGTCGGCGGCGGCCGCGACGGCCGGTTCGTCGAGGGAGACGCCGGGCGCGGCCGTCGCGGCGCGGTCGCGGAAGAGGGCGAGCGCCAGGCCCTTCTCGTCGTCGCCGTCGAGCGGCAGGGGTGCCACCTCGACACGTTCCTCGGCGGGGGTGCCGAGCGGCTGTCGGCTGGTGGCGAGGACGGTGAGGCCGGGTGCGCCGGTGAGGAGTTCGCCGGTGAGCCGGGCGCAGGCGTTCACCAGCCGTTCGCAGCAGTCGAGTACGAGCAGCAGCCGCTTGTCGGCGAGCCATTCGCTGAGTGCTTCGACGGGCATCCGCAGGGTGTGGTCGGCGAGTCCGACCGCGTCGGAGACGGTGATGAGGAGCAGTCGGTCGTCGGCGAGCGGCGAGAGGTCGACCCACCACACGCCGTCGGGGTACCGCTCGACGGCCCGGCCGGCGGCGCGCAGCGCCAGTCTGCTCTTGCCCACGCCACCGGGGCCGGTGAGCGTGGTCAACCGGTGTGTCTGTAAGGCGCGTTCGACTTCCGCCAGCTCGCTCGTGCGTCCTACGAAGCTGGTCGTCTCGTCGGGAAGATGTCCCACCACGGGGACAGTCTGGCCCAGTTGGGGACCAGGACTGCCACCCATGGTGAGAATCAGTCAGAAAGGGACCTGTTTGATCGCTGTCGCGGCGGGCCCGTGCCGGAGCCTGTCACCCGTCGGCCCGGAACACCGCCACCGTCCGGCCCGGCACCGCGAAGGTGCCCGAACTCGCCTCGTACGACGCCTTCTTGACCGTCGCGTCCGAGCCGCCGGCCTGCACCGGATGCAGCTCGT
Organism: Streptomyces sp. NPDC057137; assembly: GCF_042670825.1. Taxonomy (NCBI): domain Bacteria; kingdom Bacillati; phylum Actinomycetota; class Actinomycetes; order Kitasatosporales; family Streptomycetaceae; genus Streptomyces; species Streptomyces sp. NPDC057137. The sequence goes on from NZ_JBHUUW010000002.1 coordinate 115,232, forward strand.
ACGGCCGGTCGGCGAGCGCCGCGATCCGCTGCCGCGACGTGTCCGGGGTCGCGTTGAAGACCACCACCAGCTCCCCGAGGCGCATCGTGATGACGCCCGGAGTCTCGTCGGGGCCGGACAGCGGGAAGGAGAGCGCGGACTGGACGGCGCCGGTGGAGGAGAGACGGAAAGCCGCCTCCGTGGTACGGATCTTCAGCAGATCCTGGTACGCGGCGGAGGCGCCGGTGATCTCCGGGCAGCCGGGGGTGATGCCGGGCGTCCCCAACAGGGGTTTGGCGTACGGCCACTTGTCCTCGTTGTCGGCGGCGGGCGGCAGACCGCGCCCGAAGCCGTTGCCGTCCCGGCAGTCCCAGTTGATGGCGTTGAACCAGTCGCCGCTGTCGTACGAGTTGCGGTCCAGCGACTTGGAGCGGAGCAGGTCCGTGCCGGCCTGGGAGAGCGAGGGACCCTGGGTGAGCGCCGCCGTCGCCATGGCGAGCACCTGCGCCCTGGCCCGGTCGGCGGCCGGTGTGGTGCGCGGGAGCTTGAACGCCAGGGTGTCGTAGAGGCTTTCGTTGTCGTGCGCGTCCGCGTAGGCGAGCGCGTCGCCGGGCGCGGCGGCGTAGCCGGCCGGGGCTCCGTTGTAGTCGACCTCGGAGCCCTTGACGGTGCGGCCCGCGGTGTCGGTGAAGGAGTAGTCGGCGAGATTGCCGGTGAGTCCGACCTTGATCAGGTCCTGGTAGTGCAGCAGCCTCGCCCGCTGTTCGGCCGGAGTGCCGTTCGCCGCCGAGGAGTTGGGGTCGGTGTAGAGCCCCGTCGCGAAGCCCTGGACCCCGGGGTCCTCGTCGAAGGGGCCGCCGCCGCGTACCGCGTCGCGGGCCCGGTCGGAGAAGGTCGCGATCCCGGTGCCGGCCATGTTCCGCTGTGTGGCCTGGACGAAGCGGGCGTCACCCGCGATCTCGCCGAAGTCCCAGCCCTCGCCGTAGAGGACGATCGCTTTCCCGTCGACGCCGTCCTTGGCCACGGTCAGCGCGTCCAACGCCTTTCGTACGGCGAGGATGTTGGCCTTGGGGTGATGGCCCATCAGGTCGAAGCGGAAGCCGTCGACCTTGTACTCCTTCGCCCAGGTGACGAGCGAGTCCACCACGATCTTGCCCATCATGGCGTTCTCGGGCGCGGTGTTGGCGCAGCAGGTGGATGTCGCCACGGTGCCGTCGTCGAGGAGCCGCTGGTAGTAGCCGGGCACGATCCGGTCGAGTACGGACTTGGGGTCCTGGCCGCTCGCCACGGTGTGGTTGTAGACGACGTCCATCACGGTGCGCAGGCCGCTGCCGTTGATGCCCTGCACCATCCGCCGGAACTCCACGGTGCGCTTGGTGCCTTCGGGGTCACTGGCGTAGGAACCCTCGGGCACCGTGTAGTGCAGCGGGTCGTAGCCCCAGTTGAAGCCGTCCTTCGCCGCCGCCTTCGCGACGCACGCCTGCTGCTCGTCGGAGTCGGGGGCGTACACGGACAGGTCACAGGCCGGCTGCTGCTGGTCGGAGGGCTTCTCCGGGATGGTGCCGATGTCGAAGGCCGGCAGCAGATGGACGTAGGACGTTCCCGCGTCGGCCAGTTGGGCGAGGTGCTTCATGCCCTGGGACCCGGTGTCGGTGAAGGCCAGATAGCGGCCGGGGTGGTCCGAGGTGCGGTCCGCGATCGAGAAGTCGCGGACGTGCAGCTCCTGGATCTGCGCGTCGCGCATCGGGACGGCCGCAGGCTTCTTCAGCGTCGACCAGCCCTTGGGGGCGAGCTTCGGGTCGGTCAGGTCGACGGCGAGGCTGCGCGCCGAGTCGGTGGTCAGGGCTGTCGAGTACGGGTCGGTGACCTTGTTGGTGACCATCTTGCCGACGCTGGGTGCCCAGACGTCGACCACGTACCGGTACGGCTTGCCCGTCCAGTCGCGGCCACCCTGCACGGACCACACACCGCTGCGGTCGTCGCGCCGCATCGGCACGCTCCTGCCGTCGAGTTCGAGCGCGACCCGCTCGGCGGTGGGCGCCCACACCGACAGGGTGGGACGGCCGTCCCGGAAGACGGGCCCGAGCGAGGCGCGGGTCGCGTCGGCGGCGTACAGGTCGTCCAGAACCCCCGGAATCTGTACGCCCGTCGCGTCGAGCAGCGCCCCGTTGGCCGCCCGCTGCGTCGCGATGAGCTGGCCCCGCAGCGACTCCTTCACCCTGTCCCGGTCGCGCGGGTCGACGGTGAAGGCCGGAAAGTCCTTCAGATGGGGGTACGTGGCCTTCTGCGCGTCGGTCAGCGTCCCCGGGGCGAGCCGCAGCCACTGCCCCTCCTTGGACAGCGCGCCGTTCTCGACGGTGATGCCGCCGTCGGGCGCATGGACGAGCTGCTGGCTGGTGGCCTCGGTGGCCTTCACCTTCCACACGACGGTGTCGCGGTCGATCCACTGCGCCTCGGCCTTGCCGAGATCCGGCGTGGGTACGGCGCCGGCGGTCGGCAGCAGATACTTCGGCCGGCCGCCGAGCATCCAGACCTCGTTGCCGTACGTCGCCAGGTCGAGCGACTGGTCGGACGGCAGGTCCTTCTCGTCGCCCTTGTGCAGGATGTAGCTGAGCGACGTGGCGCCCTCGGCGAGCGGCACCTCGTACGTCACGCCGTACGCGTCCTCCTTCACCGGCAGCAGCGGCTTCGCCCAGTCGGTCGGGTCCTTGGCGCCGGTCCAGGTGTGCAGGCCCCAGCCGTCGTAATCACCGTCGGCCCGCTGGTAGTGCAGGACGGCCTTGGTCTTGTCCTGCGGCGGATAGGCGCCGTCGGGCGCCTGCTCGCTCTGACCGTCGGCGCCCTCCTCGATCCAGACCTCGCCGGTCCTGGCGAGGTCGACGGTGCGCTCGGGGCCGTCCGGCGTCCCGTCCTTGACGACGGTGTACGGGACGGCCGCCGCGCCCTCGGCGACATCGACCCACGCGAACGCGCCGTACGCGTCGCGCCCGGTGAACTCGGCCGTCTTGTCACCGGACTTGAGCTGCCAGCCGTCGTACTTCCCGTCGGGGCGCTTGTAGTGCACGATCGCGTGGTCGCGCTCGACCGCTGTGGGCGGTTCGGGCGCGGGCGCCTGCCCGGCGGTGGACGAGGCGAGGTCCGAGGCGGTACGGCCCCGGCTGTCGATCACAACCGCCTTGTAGCGCAGGGGTGTTCCGGCGGCCACGTCGGTGTCCAGCTGCTGGGTGACCTTGTACGGGGCGTGGTCGGCGCTGCCGAGGGTGCGCCACTTGCCGTTGCCGATCTGGGCGGCGAAGACGACGCGGTTGAGCTGTCCGCCGTCGACGTCCGCGCCGATCTCCACGGTGCCGGTGGCACCCGCCTGCGGGGCGGTGAGGGTGATCGACGGCTCGGCGGCGGGCGGCGCGAGCGGTTCGGCGGCCTTCAGGACGAGCGACGACAGCGCCGGGACGGTGACCTTGATCTTCGCGTCGGCCCCGCTGCGTACGGTGTTGCCCGTGCCCGAACCGCCGTACAGCGTACGGAAGTCGGCGCGCGCCGACCCGGTCGGCACCTCCACGGTCTCCGGCGTCGCGGCGTTGTTCACGGCGACGACGTACTCGTTCTTCTTCCGCGCGTCGGTGCGGGAGAACGCGTACACCGAGTCCGCCGCGTACCGCTCGGTCTGTACGCCGTCCCGCAGGGCCGGGTGGCTCTTGGTGAGCTTCGACAGCTCGGCGATGGACCGGTAGATCGGGTGCGTGGGGTCGTACGCGTCGGAGGCGTGCGTCCGGTCGGTGCCGAGCTGGTCGTCGTCCAGATAGTCGGGGGTCGCGGAGGCGAAGAGGCTCTGGCGGGCGTCCTTGTCGCCGCCGGGGCCGGTGAAGCCCTGCTCGTCGCCGTAGTAGATCACCGGATTGCCGCGCGAGAAGAACATCAGCTCGTTGGCGAGGCGGGCGCGCTTCACCAGCTCGGCGTCACCGGCCCCGGGGTTGTCCTGCTTGAGGAAGGTGCCGATGCGGCCCATGTCGTGGTTGCCGAGGAAGGACACCTGCTCGTAGGCGTTGGCCTTGTCGGTGGTGTAGCGGTAGTCCTCGCCGAAGACGTCTCCGAGCCGTTCGGCGGACGCGCCCTGCGAGGCGTACGCGCGCGCCGCGTCCTGGAAGGGGAAGTCCAGTGTGGAGTCGAGCCGCCCGCGCGTCACATAGGGCGAGGTGACGGCGGGGTCGGCGGAGTAGACCTCGCCGAACATGAAGAAGTCGTCCCGGCCCTGCTTGGCCGCGTAGGCGTCGAGCGCGGTGGCCCACCGGGTCCAGAAGTCCAGGTCGACGTGTTTGACGGTGTCGATGCGGAAGCCGTCGATGTCGAAGTCGCGGACCCACTTCTGGTAGATCTCCGCCATCCCTCTCACGACCTCGGGCCGTTCGGTCCACAGGTCGTCGAGTCCGGAGAAGTCGCCGTACTCGGAGCTCTCCCCGGCGAACGTCGAATCACCGCGATTGTGGTACATCGTCGGGTCGTTGAGCCAGGACGGGACCTTCTTCTCGCCCGCCTTCGGGGCGGGTGTGTACGGGAACGCGTCCGCGTCGACCCGGCCGACGCCCTCGCGGTCGTCGAAGGGGCGGCCGTCCTTGTCGAGGTACGGATAGGCGCCCTTGGGGCGGTAGTTGTACGTCTTCTCCGCGTAGTCGACGGTGTCGGCGGTGTGGTTGGTGATGACGTCGAAGAAGACCTTCATGCCCTTGTCATGGGCCTTGTCGATCAGCTTCTCCAGCTCGGCGTTGGTGCCGAAGTGCGGGTCGACCTGGGTGAAGTCGGTGATCCAGTAGCCGTGGTAGCCGGCCGACATGTCGTCGCCGGTGCCCTGCACCGGCTTGTTCTTGAAGATCGGCGCCATCCAGATGGCGGTGGTGCCGAGGCCCTTGATGTAGTCGAGCCGATCGGTGATCCCCTTGAGGTCGCCGCCCTGGTAGAAGCCCTTGTCGGCGGGGTCGTGACCGGTCTGCGTACGCGAACCGGTCAGCCCGCCGCGGTCGTTGGACCGGTCGCCGTTGGCGAAGCGGTCGGGCAGCACGAAGTAGAACTGATCGCGCGTCAGATCGTGGCGGGCGGGCTCGTCGGCGAGCCGGGCGTCCGACGGCGGGGCCGGGGCACGGGCGGCGACGGCGGGCAGCGCGGGCACCAGGGCCGCGCACAGGGCCGCGGCCACGACGGCGACGGCCGTTCTGCGCGGGAGCGCGGGCAGGGGCGGGCGTTTCACGCGGGATCTCCTCGGGGTACGGGAGGGCCGGCCCGGCGACGGCGCGTGGGGCGTGGTGCCGGGTGCGCGTCGCCGGGGCGGCCGGATGGTGCGGGGGGGGTGCAGGGGTGCTTGGTCAAGAGGCTTCAGGGGCGGGTCAGTTGCGCCAGGTGTCGTTCAGCGTCAGTCCGCCGGAGGTGGAGTTGGGCACGGTGGCCGTGCGGTTGGCGCCGCTCTCCCACGTCACCGCGCCGGCCGCGTCCTTGCGGATGTACTTGTAGGCGAAGGACGTACCGGCGGGCAGCCGCACGTCGAGCTTCCACACCGGGTAGGCGGCCGGGTCGAGCTTGAGCGCGGCCCCGGTGTTCCAGTTGCCGAGTTCGGCGCGGTCACCGGTGACGTAGATGTTCTGGCCGAGCTGCGTCGTCGCGTTGACGCCGAACGTCACCCCGGACTGACCGGTCGGCGGGTTGCTGCCGCCCCCACCGCAGGTGCGGGCCCCGGCGTGCAGGGCGACCGCCGTGTTGGCGCCGAGTGTCGCCGTGAACTGGCCCGAGCCGTTCACGGTCACACCGTTGCCGCTCTGGACGTCGCAGTAGTCACCGGCGGGCAGCGACGTCTGGAAGGTGCGGCCGAGCGCGGAGCCGGTGTAGTTGATGGCGACGTACGCCTTGGAGCCACGCCCGAACGCGATCTGGTCGCCGCCGTTGTCCCACCAGTCGGTGACCGCCTGGCCGCGCGCCGCGTTGCGGAAGCCGACCATGGAGGAGATCTCGCGCCAGTCGTGCTGGCACTTCCAGCCGTCGGCGTAACAGGCGTTCACGGTGCCGCCGTTGGGCGGTCCGGCGTCGTGGTCGCTGAACTCGTAGCCGGAGTGCACGTCGGGCGAGCCGTACGGGTAGGCCAGCATGAACACGTTGGCCAGCGTGTAGGCGGCGCCGTTCTTGTAGTTGAGGGTGTCGCCGCCGCGCTCGGTGTCGTGGTTGTCCACGAAGACGGCGGACCTGCCGCTCTCCATGAAGCCCCAGCCCTCGCCGAAGTTCTTCAGGTTGGCCAGGTTCTCGTTGTTGAAGACCTGCTTGAGGCTTCGCCCGTACCGGAATTCCTGTACGTCTCCGGTGCCGAGGTACTCACTCGGCGACACGGCCTCGCCGCCGCCGTAGATGGCCTCCTGCTTCCAGTACACGCCCGGATTGCTCAGCCGGGACTTGATGTTGGCGAGATCGGCGGCCGGCATGTGCTTCGCCGCGTCGATCCGGAAGCCGTCCACCCCGAGCGAGAGCAGGTCGCCCAGGTACGTGGCTATTCGGCCGCGTACGTAGTCCTCGCCGGTGTCGAGGTCGGCGAGGCCGACGAGTTCGCAGTTCTGGACGTTGCCGCGGTCGCCGTAGTTGCTGATCTGCGAGCGGCAGTCGTCCATGTCGGCGCCCGAATAGATGCCGGGGTACTCGTACTTGGCGTACGACGTGCCGCCGGTGCCGGTGCCGGAGCCGGCCGACATGTGGTTGATGACGGAGTCGGCGACGACCTTCACCCCGGCGGCGTGACAGGTGTTGACCATGGACTGGAAGGCGGCGCGGTCGCCGAGCCGGCCGGCGATCTTGTAGCTGACGGGCTGGTACGAGGTCCACCACTGGCCGCCCTGGATGTGCTCCTGGGGCGGGGACACCTGGACGTAGCCGTATCCGTCGGGGCCGAGGCTGTCGGTACAGGCCTTGGCCACCGAGTCGAACCGCCACTCGAACAGGACGGCGGTGACGTCCTTCTCGCCGGGAGGCGCCGCCTGGGCGGGGCTTCCGGGCGCCACGAGGGCCGCCGCGCCTGCCACGAGGGCGAGCGCGAGGGCGGGAGCTCTGCGGGCCATGTTTCCTCCTGTGTAAGGGGAGGTGCGGGATGACGGGAGAGACCTCGCAAGGCAACACGCCCTGCCCTCAAGGCTCTTGAATTTTCTTGCTGCAAGAAAGCAAAAGCTTGTCGCGGAGCAGACCGTACGAGCCCCGTCGGTCCCGGTCAACCCCCTGGACACCACGGGGTAACACCCGGGAAATATCGGCACGATGACCTGCAAGTGCTGCCGCAAGAGATTGCGCCGCCAGGCGGCCGGTCTGTCCTCACCCGTCGGACGTGCCGCCGACGCAGCTCGCCGTCGACCCCCGTACGACCAGCTCCGGCTGGAACACATACTCCGTGCGCTGCACGGGACTTCCCGCGATCTCCTCCAGCAGCGCGCCCACCGCCGCCCCCGCCATCGCCTGCACGGGCTGCCGTACCGTCGTGAGCGGCGGGTCGGTGAAGGCGATCAGCTGCGAGTCGTCGAAGCCCACCACCGACACGTCGTACGGAACCCGCAGCCCCCGCTCGCGGGCCGCCCGCACCACGCCCAGCGCCATCATGTCGCTGCCGCAGACGATGCCCGTACAGCCCTGGTCGAGCAGCGCGCCGGCCGCCACCTGGCCGCCCTCCACGCTGAACAGCGTGCAGCACACCCGCTGTTCGGCCTCCTCGCGCGAGAGCCCCAGCGAGCCGCCCAGCGCGTCGATGAAGCCCTCGCGCTTGCGCGCCGACGGCACGTACCGCAGGGGGCCGGTCGCCAGGCCGATCCGCCGGTGCCCCAGATCGGCCAGGTGCCCGACGGCCATCCGCATGGCCGCCCGGTCGTCCAGGGACACGAACGGCGCGCTGACGCGCTCGTTGCAGCCGTTGATCATGACGAACGGCACCCCGCGGTCGATGAGCGCGGCGTAGCGCGACGGGTCCGCCGAGCTGTCCGCGTGCAGCCCCGACAGGAAGACGATGCCGCCGACGCCGCGCTCCACGAGCTGCTCGACCAGCTCGTCCTCCGTGGCCCCGCCCGGCAGTTGGGTGCACAGGACCGGTGTGTAGCCGTGCCCGGCCAGGACCTGTTCGACGGCCTGGGCGAACGCCGGGAAGATCGGGTTGATCAGCTCCGGGGTCACCAGACCGATCAGCCCGGCGCTGCGCTGCCGCAGCCGTACGGGACGCTCGTACCCGAGGATGTCGAGCGCGGCGAGCACCCGCTGGCGTGTGCTGTCCGCGACACCGGGCTTGCCGTTGAGCACCCGGCTGACCGTCGCCTCGCTGACCGATGCCTGTCCCGCGATGTCCGAGAGCCGTGGCGTACCGGCCCCGGTCGCCCTGGGGAGGGGCAGTGTCACACCGTCCACCACGCCGTGGTGTCGGCGGGCAGCTCGGCCTCGGTTCCGTCCGCGGTGACGGGTCCGCTGGCCAGCAGCAGGCTGCCGCGCACCGGGATCCGCACCGGCGCGCCGGTCGTGTTGACCGTGCAGAGGAAGCCGGGGCGCGCGAAGACGAGCACGCCTTCCGGCGCGTCCTGCCAGTCGACCGACGCCCCGGCGCCGAGCCCCGGGTGCACGCGCCGGGCGGCGATGGCCGCGCGGTACAGCTCCAGGCTGGAGCCCGCCACACCGGTCTGCGCCTCGACGCTCAGCGCGCCCCAGCCGGCCGGCTGCGGCAGCCAGCTGCCGCCGCTGCCGAAGCCGTACGACGAGCCCTCGCGGCTCCACGGGATCGGCACCCGGCAGCCGTCGCGGAAGCCGTCCTGGCCGGCCGCGCGGAAGTACGAGGGGTCCTGCCTGGCCTCGTCGGGGAGGTCGGTGACGTCGGGCAGTCCCAGCTCCTCGCCCTGGTAGAGGTAGGCGGAGCCGGGCAGGGCGAGCATCAGCAGCGTCGCCGCGCGGGCCCGGCGCAGACCGAGTTCACGGTCGCCCGCCTCCCGGAGCTGGGTGCCGAGCGAGACGGGGTGGGCGAAGCGCGTGGTGTGCCGGGTGACGTCGTGGTTGGAGAGCACCCAGGTGGTCGGGGCGCCGACGGGGCGCATCGCGGCGAGCGAGGTGTCGATGACGTCGCGGAGCGCGGCGGCGTCCCAGAAGGTGCTCAGATACTGGAAGTTGAAGGCCTGGTGCATCTCGTCGGGGCGCACGTAGTTCGCGGTGCGCTCGACGGTGGGTGTCCAGGCCTCGGCGACGGCGATCCGGTCGCCGGGGTACTCGTCGAGGATGGTGCGCCAGCTGCGGTAGATCTCGTGCACGCCGTCCTGGTCGAAGAACGGCATGATGTCGTTGCCCAGCAGCTTGACCTGGCCGTCGCTGCCGATGTCGGGCAGCCCGGCGGCCTTGACGAGGCCGTGGGCGACGTCGACGCGGAAGCCGTCGACGCCCATGTCGAGCCAGAAGCGCAGGATGGAGCGGAACTCGTCGGCGACGGCCGGGTGGTCCCAGTTGAAGTCGGGCTGCTCGGGCGCGAAGAGGTGCAGATACCACTCGCCGGGGGTGCCGTCCGGGTCGGTGGTCCTGGTCCAGGCGGGGCCGCCGAAGATGGACTCCCAGTCGTTGGGCGGGAGTTCGCCGTCCGGGCCCTTGCCGGCGCGGAAGTGGTAGCGGTCGCGCAGCGCGGATCCGGGGCCGTCCTTCAGGGCGCGGCGGAACCAGTCGTACTGGTCGGACGAGTGGTTGGGCACCACGTCCACGATGACGCGCAGGTCCAGCTCGTGCGCGTCGCGGATCAGCGCGTCGGCGTCGAGGAGCGAGCCGAACATGGGGTCGATGGCGCGGTAGTCGGCCACGTCGTAGCCCGCGTCGGCCTGCGGCGAGGCGTAGAAGGGGCTGAGCCACACGGCGTCGACACCCAGCGCGCGCAAGTACGGCAGCCGGCTCCGTACGCCTTCGAGATCGCCCATGCCGTCACCGTTGGAGTCGGCGAAGCTGCGCGGATAGACCTGGTAGATCACCGCGTCCTGCCACCAGCCGGAGCGGTGGCCCGGGGCGTCGTCGGACGTGCCGGTGGAAGGGGCAGCGAGGTGCTGGGTCATGTCGTCCCTGGGGGGTCTGGGTGGGAGCGGCGCCGGGGGCCCGGTGGGGCCGCGCGGCGCCGCTGTCACTGTCGCTGTCGTAACGGGTGGTGCGGGTTGGAATGACGCTCCGTCAGCCCTTCACGGCCCCGGCGGAGACGCCGGTCACCAGATGGCGCTGCGCGAAGAGGAAGACGATCGCCGCGGGTATCGCGATGAGCACGGACGCCGCTGTCATCGGACCCCACTGGGCGCCGTACTGGTTGACGAACTTCTGCAAACCGCCCGCGAGGGTGAGGTTCTCGTCGCCGACCATGAAGGCGGACGCGTACGCCACCTCGCCCCACGCGGTGACGAAGGAGTAGAACGCGGTCACCGCGAGCCCCGGCTTGGCGAGCGGCAGGATGAGCCGCCAGAAGGTGCCGAACGGGGTCAGCCCGTCGACCATGCCCGACTCGTCGATCTCGCGCGGGATGGTGTCGAAGAAGCCCTTCATCATCCAGGCGCAGAACGGCACGGCGATCGTGAGGTACGTGATCACCAGTCCGGCGGCCTGGTTGAGCAGGCCCAGGCTCGACATGATGTTGTACAGCGGCACGATGAGCACCGCCATCGGGAACATCTGCGTGATGAGCAGGGTCCACATCAGGCCGCGCTTGCCCGGGAAGCGGAAGCGGCTGACGGCGTAGCCGGTGGTGGCGGCGGTGAACACACCGAGCACGGTGGTGAGTCCGGCGATCAGCAGCGAGTTGCCGAACCAGGTGAGGAACGGGGTGTCGTCGAGGAGCTTGGTGTAGTTCTCGAACGTCGTCTCTTTGAAGAAGTCCGTCGTCGTGGCGTACGCGGCGGGCTTCAGCGACGTCAGCAGGACCCACAGCACGGGGAAGACGGCGATGACGGACGCCACGATCAGGGTGGCGTGCAGGCCGACGGACGCGGCCCTGGAGCGTTCGCCGCGGCGCCGTACCTTCGCGGTCGGCGGGTTCGTCTGCGTACCGGTCACGGCGGTCACCAGGTATCTCCCTGCTTGCGGAGGACTCGTTGGTAGACCACGGCGAAGATCATCAGGAGTACGAGGATCAGCACGCCCCAGGTGGACGACAGGGCGTAGTCGCGTGGGCTGATCTCGAAGGAGAACTTGTACGCCTGGGTCACCAGGATCTGGGTGGCCTCGCCGGGCCCGCCTCTGGTCAGCAGGAAGATCACCGGGAACATGTTGAACGTCCAGATGGTGCTGAGCAGGATCACGGTCGTGCTGACGGACCGCAGGCCCGGCATGGTGATGTGGCGGAAGCGCTGCCAGGGTCCCGCGCCGTCCATCTCGGCGGCCTCGTACATCTCCCCCGGGATGGACTGGAGTCCGCCGAGCAGGGCCACGAGCATGAAGGGCACGCCGAGCCAGATGTTCACGGCGATGACCGAGAACTTGGCCCAGGTCGGGTCGTTCAGCCACGGCACGGCGTCGATGCCGCCGCCGGCGAGCAGCTTGTTGAGGAAGCCGCGGTCCTCGTTGTAGAGGAAGCGCCAGGCGAAGACGGAGACGAAGCCGGGTACGGCCCACGGCAGGATGAGCATCATCCGGTAGGCGGAGCGGCCCGCGATCCGGCGGTTGAGGATGTTCGCCAGACCGAGGCCGAGGGCGAAGGTGATACCGACGCAGGAGACCGTCCACACCAGTGTCCAGCCGAGCGTGGACAGGAACTGACCGCCCGTCAGGGCGTCGGCGTAGTTGTCCAGTCCGACGAACTCGTAGGTGGCGGGCAGGTGGTTGACGCCGATGTTCCGCTCGACGTTGCGTTCGTTGGCGTCGGTCAGCGACAGATAGATGCCGCGGAGCAGCGGGTACCCGACGATCACGCCGATCACGGCCACCACGGGGGCGACCATGGCCCAGGCGTACCAGTGCGTCGAGACCGAACGGCGCAGCCCGCCGGGGGGTTTGCCAGTGCCGCGGCTCCGGCCGCGGGCGACTTCCGAGTCACCCGCGGCCTTCACCGCCGACTGGCCGGTGTGGACAGCCATCAGCCGGCCTGCCTTCCTTCCTCGCAGCGAAGTGTTACTTCCAGCCCTTGAGCAGCTTGCGGTAGGAGTCGCCGGTCGCCTCGACACCCTTCTGCGGGGTGGTCTGGCCGGTGAGGACCTTGGTGTACTCGGTCACCAGCGGGGCGAACAGGCTGCCGGTCTCCGGGATCCAGGGGCGCTCGATGGCCTTGTCGACGACGGGCTTGAAGAAGCCGACGATCTCGTTCTTCGCGACCTCCGGCCGGGAGTAGACCGACGTACGGGTCGGCAGCAGGTTCAGTTCGGTGGTGATCTTCGCCTGGGACTCGGCGGAGGACATGTACTCGACGAACGCGTAGGAGGCGTCAAGGTTCTTCGAGCCCGCGTAGACACCGAGGTTGTGGCCGCCCTGCGGGGCGCCCTGGCCGGCCGAGCCGGCGGGCACCGGGGCGACGCCCAGGTTGGTCTTGTCCTTGAACTGCGGTCCGGCGTAGGTGTCGGCGATCGCCCACGGGCCGTTGATCATCATGGCCACGTCGCCGCCCTTGAAGGCGGCCTGCATGTTCTCCCAGCCGTCGGTGGCGTCGGTCTTGGCGGCGCCGGAGTCGACCAGGTCCTTCACGACCTCCATGGCCTTGACGCCGGCCGGGCTGTCGACGGTGACGGTCTTGCCCTTGGCGTCGACCAGGTCGCCGCCCTCGCCGTAGAGGAACGACAGGAACCAGTAGGCGTCGTCGCCGCGCAAGTACATGCCGGTCTTGCCGGTCTTGTCCTTGATGGCCTTCGAGACGGTCTTCAACTCGTCGATGGTCCCCGGGACTTCGACCCCGGCGTCCTTGAACAGCTTCTTGTTGTAGAAGATGCCGAGGGAGTCGATGACCTGCGGGACCGCGTACGTCTTGCCGTCGTACTTGGTGGAGGCGGCGGCCTGCGGGACGAAGTCCTTCTCGTCCTTCAGCGCGGCCGTGCCGTCCAGCGGCGCGAGGTAGCCGAGATCGGCGAACTCGGGCGTCCAGGCGACCTCGGAGCGGATCACGTCGGGCGCGCCGGAGCCGGATCCCGCGGCGTTCTTGAACTTGTTCTGCGCCTCGCCGAACGGCACGTTGACGTACTTGACGTCGACGCCCTTGTGCTGGGCCTCGAAGTCCTCGGCGAGCTTCTTGAAGACCTTGTCCTCGCTGCCCACGGTGGAGGTGTCCCACCACGTGACCGTGCCCGAGAGCTCTCCCGAGCTGGACTTGCCGCCGGTCTCCTCGTCGCCGCCGCAGGCGGTCGCCGCGAGCGCCAGGGTCGCGACCAGGGCGGTGGCCGTTATGCCACGTCGCATCTGAACTCCTTCAACTGCCGTACCGCTCCGTCGCGGCGCCGGGTCGACGTGAAGGTAACAAGGATGAAAGAAGGCCGAAAGAGCTTGCGGAAGATTTCTGCAAGCCACCCTGATCGTTACATTCACGTGTCCGCACAGTTGCCGCAAGGGCTCTTGACGGGGAGCGCGCGAGCTGGCAAGTACGGTACGTGTCGGCCGATACCGACTCCGTGAGCGGCCGGAGCGCTCCGGCGGCGCCCTCTCGCAAGGTCTTGCAAGATTTTGCTACCGGAGTGGTTGCAAGGCGCTGCAAGGCCTCCCGCCCGGACGGCCCCGTCGGCGCCCGTGGCTGAATCCGGAACATGGTGGGCAATCCGGCACACGCCCGGTACAGTCCACTTCCATGACCGCACGGCTAGCCGATATCGCAGTCCAGGCGGGGGTCAGCGAAGCGACGGTCAGCCGCGTACTGAACGGCAAGCCGGGTGTTGCCACGGCCACCCGCGAATCCGTACTCGCCGCACTCGACGTCCTCGGCTACGAGCGCCCCGTACGGCTCCGCAGACGCAGCGCCGGCCTCGTCGGACTGATCACGCCCGAGCTGGAGAACCCCATCTTCCCGGCGCTCGCCCAGGTCATCGGCCAGGCGCTGACGCGCCAGGGCTACACGCCCGTGCTCGCCACCCAGACCCCCGGCGGCTCCACCGAGGACGAGCTGACGGAGATGCTGGTCGACCGCGGCGTCTCCGGCATCATCTTCGTCTCCGGACTGCACGCGGACACCTCGGCGGACATGCAGCGTTACGAGCAACTGCGCGCCCAGGGCGTGCCGTTCGTCCTCGTGGACGGTTTCTCGCCGAAGGTGCGGGCGCCGTTCATCTCGCCGGACGACCGGGCGGCGATGCGGCTGGCCGTGACACATCTCGTCTCGCTCGGCCACCGCAGGATCGGTCTCGCCGTGGGGCCCAAGCGGTTCGTGCCCGTCCTGCGCAAGATCGAGGGCTTCCGGGCCACCATGCGCGAGCAGCTGGAGCTGACCTCCGAGGAGACGGAGGAGCTGATCCAGCACTCCCTCTACACCCTGGAGGGCGGCCAGGCGGCGACGACGGCGCTCATCGGGCGCGGCTGCACTGCGGTGGTGTGCGCGAGCGACATGATGGCGCTGGGCGCGATCCGCGCCGCCAGGCAGCTCGGCAAGGACGTGCCGCGCGACGTGTCCGTCGTCGGTTTCGACGATTCGCCGCTCATAGCGTTCACCGATCCACCACTCACCACGATCCGCAAGCCGGTGCCGTCGATGGGCCAGGCCGCGGTCCGCACGCTGCTCGAGGAAATCGGTGGTACGCCCGCTCCGCACAGCGAGTTCGTCTTCATGCCCGAGCTGGTCGTCCGCGGTTCCACGGCCTCCGGACCGGCGCCCGGGCCCCTGGGGCGATCCCTGGGAGAAAACGGGCGGAAGTCAGGGTCGCACGCTCGTCCGTAGGGCGTAGCGCATGCGGTCAGGACCCACCCGAGGGATGATCGGTCGGAGGCGGAAATCTGGCAGACTCTCTCTCCATGGGTGATACGACCGTGAAGATTCCGGAAGGCACGACGGCCACGCCGACACCCCCCGCGGGTGCGACGGCCGACGAGTCCGGCCCGGTGTCCCGCACCGGTCGGCTGCGCCGGATGCGATCGCCACGACGCCCTCGTATCTGGTTCGAAATCCTGCTGATCGCGGTGAGTTACTGGACGTATTCACTGGTCCGTAACGCGGTACCCGAGCAGAAGACAGAGGCCCTGAAGAACGCGGACTGGATCTGGCACGCGGAGCGTTCACTGGGCCTCAACTTCGAGGAGGCCGTCAACCATGCCGTGAATTCGGTGACATGGCTGGTGGTCGGCATGAACTACTACTACGCGACGCTGCACTTCATCGTCACGATCGCCGTGCTGGTCTGGCTCTACCGCAGTCATCCGGGCCGTTACGCGGCGAGTCGGCTCATTCTCTTCGCGACCACCGCTGTGGCACTGCTCGGTTACTATCTGTATCCGCTCGCGCCGCCCCGGTTGATGAACGGGGGGAATTTCATCGACACGGTGCAGGTCCACCAGACCTGGGGGTCGATGGCCTCGGGCAACTTCAAGGCGGTGTCGAACCAGTACGCGGCGATGCCCTCGATGCACATCGGCTGGTCGCTCTGGTGCGGGCTGACCATCTTCGCGCTGGCCAAGGCGCCGTGGGTGAGGATCCTGGGGCTTCTCTACCCGACGGCCACGCTGATCGTGATCGTCGCCACCGCGAACCACTTCTGGCTGGACGCGGTGGGCGGCATGGTCTGCCTCGCGTTCGGGTTCGCCGTCTCGTACGCCTGGTACCGCGCGCTGCCGCACCAGCTGCCGCGGTACGTCGAGGACGACCGCCGCCCGAAGCGGCCGCGGTGGCTCCGCCGCCCCGGTACGTGGGGCAGGGGGGCGGCGTCGCCCGAGCCGGCCGGCCAGGCCGCCCGTACCGGACCCGCCGAACAGGCGGCGTCGACCGGACAGCCGGCGGGGAACCGCAGCGCGCCGTTCACGCGGAGTGCGACGGCTGTGCGGCGGAGTCCGCGGTCCACCTCGCGGCACAGACCGTCCCCCCGGAGCACGCCGTCCTCCCAGTCGGCTCCGTAGCTCGGCCGGCCGCGCGGATCAGCCGGCCGAGCAGGTCGGACGGCTGAGCGGATCAGCCGGCTGACCGGCTCATACGGCTCCGTAGAACAGCTCCTCCATCACCGCGCGAGCCCGTCGGGTGGTCCGTCGGTAGTCGTCGATCATGTCGCCGCTGTGTCCGTTGTACGGGCTCGGGCCGGGCGCCACCGATCCGGGGCCGTAGCCCAAGTAGCGCCCCATGGCGGCCAGTTCACGGCCGTCCGACGGGAACGTGTCGCCCGCCCTGCCGCGTACGAGCATCACGCCGTTGCGGACCCGGGTCGCCAGCACCCAGGCCTCGTCGAGGATATGGGTGTGCTCCGTGGAGATCAGGCCCGCGGCGTGCGCGGCGGCCAGCGCCTCGCGCGTACGCGTCGTCCGCAGGCCGGGCACCTCCCAGGCGTGCTGCATCTGGATCAGCTGCACCGTCCACTCGACGTCCGAGAGCCCGCCCCGGCCCAGTTTGGTGTGCAGGGTGGGGTCGGCGCCGCGTGGCAGCCGTTCGGTCTCCATGCGCGCCTTGAGCCGGCGGATCTCCCGTACGGCGGCGTCGCTCAGCCCGTCGGCGGGATAGCGCAGCGGGTCGATCAGCTCGATGAAGTCGCGTCCCAGCTCCGCGTCGCCCGCCATCGGTTCGGCGCGCAGCAGTGCCTGGCTCTCCCAACCCAGCGACCAGCGGCGGTAGTAGGCGGCGTAGGAGGCGAGCGTGCGTACCAGCGGACCGGTCTTGCCCTCCGGGCGCAGATCGGCGTCGATCATCAACGGCGGGTCGGCCGTGGGCAGTTGGAGGAGTCTGCGCATCTCGGACACGACGGTGCTCGCGGCCCGTGACGCCTCCTGGTCGGCGACTCCCTCGCGCGGCTCGTACACGAACAGCACGTCCGCGTCGGAGCCGTACCCCTGCTCGTGGCCGCCGAAGCGGCCCATGCCGATGACCGCGAACCTGGCGGGCAGGGTGTCGCCCCACGTCTGGCGCACGGCGGCGCGCAACGCGCCCGACAGGGTGGCGGAGTTGAGGTCGGTGACGGCGTTGCCGACCCGGTCGACCAGCTCGCCGGGGTCCTCCTCGGCGGGGTTCTCCTCGGTGCCGTAACTGCCGATGATGTCGGCCGCGGCGGTCCGGAACAGCTCGCGGCGGCGCACCCCTCGGGTGACGGCGACCGCGATCTCGGCGGTCTCCGCGCGTCCGACGGCGGCCAGTACCTCCAGCTCCAGATGTTCGCGGTCGCGCGGTTTCAGTCCGTTCGGGTCGCCGAGGATGGCGACCGCCTCCGGGGCGCGCAACAGCAGATCGGGGGCGAGGCGCCCGGCGGACAGCACGCGGGCCAGATTCTCGGCCGCCGCCCCCTCGTCCCGCAGGAGCCGCAGATACCAGGGGGTCTTGCCGAGCGCGTCGGACACCTTGCGGAAGCCCAGCAGACCGGCGTCCGGGTCGGCGGAGTCCGCGAACCAGCCCAACAGCACGGGCAGCAGCGTCCGTTGGATGGCGGCCTTGCGGCTCACACCGGACGACAGCGCCTCCAGATGCCGCAGCGCCGCCACCGGGTCCGCGTAGCCGAGGGCTTCCAGACGCTGGCCGGCCGCCTTCGTACTGAGCCTGATCTCGCCGGGGGCGAGCTGGGCGACGGCGTCGAGCAGCGGCCGGTAGAAGATCTTCTCGTGCAGCCGCCGGACCATCGAAGCGTGCCGTTTCCAGGCCCTGTTGAGTTCACTGACCGGTTCGGTGCGCAGCCCGAGGGAGCGTCCGAGGCGGCGCAGATCGGCGTCGTCGTCGGGCACCAGATGCGTACGCCGCAGCCGGAACAGCTGGATGTGGTGCTCCATGGACCGCAGGAAGCGGTACGCCTCGTCGAGCTGCGCCGCGTCGGTCCTGCCGACGTAGCCGCCGGCCGCGAGGGCCCGCAGGGCGACGAGCGTGGTGCCGCTGCGGATCGACGCGTCGCTGCGGCCGTGCACCAACTGGAGGAGCTGTACGGCGAATTCGACGTCCCGCAGCCCGCCGGGGCCGAGCTTCAGCTCACGGTCGATCTGGCCGACGGGGATGTTGTCGACGACCCGGCGGCGCATCTTCTGTACGTCCGGCACGAAGTTCTCGCGGTCGGCGGCCTGCCAGACCATGGGCGAGACGGCGGCCACGTACTCCTTGCCGAGCGCGATGTCCCCCGCCACTGCGCGGGCCTTGAGCAGGGCCTGGAACTCCCAGGTCTTGGCCCACCGCTGGTAGTAGGCGAGATGGCTGGAGAGGGTCCGTACGAGCGGGCCGTTGCGGCCCTCGGGGCGCAGGTTCGCGTCCACGGGCCAGATGGTGCCCTCGACGGTCGTCTCGGAGCAGATCCGCATCATGTGGGCGGCCAGCCGGGTGGCCGCCTGGACGGCCTTGCCCTCGGTCTTCGACGCGTCGGCGTCGGCCTCGTCGTCGGGGGACGCGTGGTCGTGCGCCGGGTTGTGGGCGGGCTCGCCGACGAAGATGACGTCGACGTCGGAGACGTAGTTCAGTTCCTGGCCGCCGCACTTGCCGAGCGCCACGACCGCGAGCCGGCACAGCGCGGCGTCCTCGGGCGCGGCGGCGCGGGCGATGGCGAGGGCGGCGCGCAGCGTGGCGGTCGCCAGGTCGGCGAGTTCGGCGGCGGTCTGGGCGACGTCGGTGGTGCCGCACACGTCGCGCGCGGCGAGGGACAGCAGACAGCGGCGGTAGGCGACGCGCAGCGAGTCGACGTCGTGCGCCTCGGCGAGACCGGCCTCGAACTCGGCGACGCCGGGGTGCAGATCGGCCGACTCGTACGTGACAAGCACCTGCCAGTCGGCGGGGTGTCTGGCCAGATGGTCGCCGAGGGCCTCGGACGCCCCGAGCACGCCCAGCAGCCTGTCCCGCAGCGGCTTGGCCGCGAGCAGCGTGTCCAGCAGGAGCCGGCGGTCGTCGCTCTCGTGCGCCTCGGCCAGCCGGACGAGGGCGCGCAGGGCCAGATCGGGGTCGGCGGTGGCGCCGAGCGCGTCGAGGAGGACGGAGTCGGTCCGCACGGACGCCATCTCGGGCTGATCGAGCAGGCGCTCCGCCGCCGACGGGTCGGTGAAGCCGTGCCGGAGCAGGCGGGTGAAGGTACTGCTCCTGCGTCCCTGCACCGTCATTCGGCCTTTCGTCTGTCCGATCAAGGTCCGGGGACGAGCCTAATACTCCGCAGGTCGCCCGGGGCCGGGCCACTCCTCCGGGGCCCGATTGTGACCTCGGCCGATGAGTCCTGGTGTCGCGGCCGGTCACCACTTACGGAAGGGTCGTGAGCGTACTCCCGCTCGCGGCCGTACAGGACCTCTCCCGGAAGGACCGCGCCATGGCGCACAGAGAACCGGCCAGCACCCGCCTGGACGACCGTTACAGCGACCCGAGGGCCGTGGCCGAGAGCTGGGCCGACGCGGTGCCGCGGCTGGCCGCGGCGGAGATCTTCTGGCTGTCGACCGTACGGCCCGACGGCCGGCCGCATGTCACCCCGCTGCTGACGGTCTGGTGGCGGGACGCGCTGTACTTCTCCTCGGGCGACCAGGAGCGGAAGGTCCTGAACCTCAACGAGAACCGCGAGGTCGTCCTCACCACCGGCACGAACGCGCTGAACGAGGGCCAGGACCTGGTGATCGAGGGCGAGGCGGTCCGGGAGACGGATGACGCGCGGCTGCGCGAGGTGGCCGCCCTGTGGGAGCGGAAGTACGGGCCCGACTGGCACTTCGACGTGAAGGACGGCGCGTTCGCGGCGAAGTGGGGCGCCGCCCCGGTGTTCGGGGTCGCGCCCCGTACGGCCTTCGGTTTCGCGAAGGCCCCGTACGGCCAGACGCGCTGGCAGTTCGCCTGACGGCGGCCGTACCATCTCGCGTATGAGCCAGCGCCGTTCGCGGGGAGCCGTGGGATTCCGGTAGCTCCGCCAGGAGATACCTGGCGGTGTGACCGACGGAGTTCCCCGTGGCACGCACCGCACATCACCTTCCCTTGTCCCGCGCCGGTTCGGCGGGTGAGTACGACCACCGCCCTTGGCGTTCCGTGCGCCTGTACGGCCTCCGGTACAGCGCCCGCGCGCTGGCGGACGCCGCCCGCGCGTCGCGGCGGCCGGTGCCGGAGGCCGTACGACGGCGCGTGGACGTCCGTTCCTGGGCGCGCGCGGACACCCACGACCGCTCCGTGTCCATCCAGGCCGCGCTCGACGAACGCCGGGACAGACAGCGGCTGCGCGCCCAGTTGACGGCTCTGCGCGGACTCGTCGACGCCCCCGGCGGCGTCGTGGCGCTCGACGCGGCGGACGCCGTGGACGTGACGCCGGCCCGGCACCGGCGCTGCGCTCTCTGGCTCGCCTGAGGCCGTCCGGACACGTGGCCGTAGCATGGGTCATCGCCATGGACACGATCAGCATGTGGGAATTCGTCGCGCTCGCCGCGGCGGCGGCGCTCGTCGGCTTCTCCAAGACGGCGGTCAGCGGCGCCAACACGGTCAGCCTCGCGGTGTTCGCGGCCGTGCTGCCGGCCCGTGAGTCGACCGGCGTACTGCTGCCGATCCTCATCGTGGGCGACACGATCGCCGTCCTCACCTACCGCCGTCACGCGCACTGGCCGACCCTGTGGCGGCTGTTCCCGGCGGTCGCCGGGGGTGTGGTGATCGGCACCGTCTTCATGGTGTGGGCGGACGACGGAGCCGTACGCGTCTCCATCGGCTCGATCCTCCTCCTGATGGCGGGCGTCACGATCTGGCGGCGGCGTCACGCACCGGAGGAGGACACCCCGGAGGAGACGGCGTCGCTCAAGGGCCGCGTCAAGGCGCGCTCGTACGGGGTGCTCGGCGGCTTCACCACGATGGTCGCCAACGCGGGCGGCCCGGTCATGTCGCTCTACCTGCTGTCGGCGGGCTTCCGGAAGCTCGGCTTCCTGGGCACGTCCGCGTGGTTCTTCCTGATCGTCAACACCACGAAGGTGCCCTTCAGCGTGGGCCTCGGCCTGATCGACCGCGAGTCGCTGCTGCTGGACGCGATGCTCGTGCTCTTCGTCCTGCCCGGCGCCCTCATCGGGAAGCTGTGCGTGGACCGGATCGACCAACGGGTCTTCGAACGGCTGGTGATCGGCGCGACGGTGCTGGGCGGCCTCCAACTACTGCTGCGCTGACCCGCCGGAGCGACGCTCGGGCCGACGGTGCGACACCGTCGGCCCGAATCCACGCACAGGGGTCTGCCGTTACAGCACCGGCAGCAGGTTCTTCAGCTCGAAGGCCGTCACCTCGGAGCGGTACTCCTCCCACTCGCGCTTCTTGTTGCGCAGGAAGAAGTCGAAGACGTGCTCGCCCAGCGTCTCCGCGACCAGTTCGCTGCGCTCCATCAGCGAGATCGCCTCGCCGAGGTTCTGCGGCAGCGGCTCGATGCCCATCGCGCGGCGCTCGGCGTCGGACAGGGCCCATACGTCGTCGTCGGCGCCCGCCGGGAGTTCGTAGCCCTCCTCGATGCCCTTGAGGCCGGCCGCGAGGAGCACCGCGTAGGTCAGGTAGGGGTTCGCGCCGGAGTCGATGGAGCGGACCTCCACGCGCGCGGAGCCCGTCTTGCCGGGCTTGTACATCGGGACGCGGATCAGGGCGGAGCGGTTGTTGTGGCCCCAGCAGATGTACGAGGGGGCCTCGCCGCCCGAGCCCGCCGTGCGGGTGGAGCCGCCCCAGATGCGCTTGTAGGAGTTGACCCACTGGTTGGTGACGGCCGAGATCTCCGCGGCGTGCGTGAGCAGGCCGGCGATGAAGGACCGGCCGACCTTGGAGAGTTGGTACTCGGCGCCCGACTCGTAGAACGCGTTGCGGTCTCCCTCGAAGAGGGAGAGATGGGTGTGCATGCCGGAGCCCGGGTACTCGCTGAACGGTTTCGGCATGAAGGACGCGTGGACACCCTGCTCCAGCGCGACCTGCTTCATGACCAGGCGGAAGGTCATGACGTTGTCGGCGGTGGAGAGCGCGTCGGCGTACCGCAGGTCGATCTCCTGCTGGCCGGGGGCGCCCTCGTGGTGGCTGAACTCCACGGAGATGCCCATGGATTCGAGCATGGTGATCGCCTGGCGGCGGAAGTCCATGCCGACGTTCTGCGGGGTGTGGTCGAAGTAGCCGGAGCTGTCGGCGGGGGTGGGCCGGGTGCCGTCGACCGGCTTGTCCTTCAGGAGGAAGAACTCGATCTCGGGGTGGGTGTAGAAGGTGAAGCCGAGGTCCGAGGTCTTGGCGAGCATCCTCTTCAGGACGTAGCGCGGGTCCGCGAAGGACGGTGAGCCGTCGGGCATCAGGATGTCGCAGAACATCCGCGCGGTGCCCGGGGCCTCCGCGCGCCACGGCAGGATCTGGAAGGTCCCCGGATCGGGCTTGGCGATCATGTCGGACTCGTACACCCGGGCGAAGCCCTCGATGGCCGAGCCGTCGAAGCCGATCCCCTCGTCGAACGCCTGTTCAAGCTCGGCGGGGGCGACGGCGACCGACTTGAGGAAGCCGAGCACATCGGTGAACCACAGGCGTACGAAGCGGATGTCGCGTTCCTCAAGGGTCCGGAGCACGAATTCCTGCTGCTTGTCCATGTCTGCTGTCCTACCCATCCTTGCCGGTCAGGCCGCCTGCTCCCACGCTGCCGAGTACACCGGGGCACCCGAGCATGACACCACAGGATTTCCGGAAGGTTGCACACCGGCGTACTAAAGCATTGTCGGACATGCGACGCGTGCGGCGCGCGTCCGGGTGCCTCCGCGGCGGACGGGGGTACGCAGACGGCCCGGGGCTCAGGCGGTGTGGGTGATCTGGATGAGATTGCCGCAGGTGTCGTCGAAGACCGCGACGGTCACCGGGCCCATGTCGGCCGGCTCCTGCGTGAAGCGCACACCGAGCCCCTGGAGGCGCGCGAACTCGGCGTGGACGTCGTCCACGGCGAAGGAGGTGTACGGGATGCCGTCCGCGACCAGAGCGTCCTTGAAGGGCTTCACGGCGGGGTGCCCGGACGGTTCGAGCAGCAGCTCGGTGCCGTCGGGATCGGCCGGGGACACGACGGTGAGCCAGCGGTCGTCGCCCACCGGAACATCGTTCTTCGTCTGGAAGCCGAGCACCTCCGTATAGAAGCGCAGCGCCTGGGCCTGGTCGTTGACGAAGACACCGGACAGATTGATCTTCATGGGGATTCTCCTGATTGTTCTGGTACGAGCCAGCGGTCGGTGAGATGTTCCAGCGGCCCCGTGTCGAGGTGGTGGAACTTGTAGCGGCCGTCCCGCCGGGTCTCCACGAGGCCGGCGGCCTCAAGGAGGGCGAGATGCTGCGAGACGCCCTGCCGGGACGTGTTGAGCCCGTGTTTCGTCAGCAGCCGTCCGCAGATCTCGAACAGTGTCTGGCCGTCGCGTTCGGCCAGCTCGTCGAGGATCGTGCGGCGGGTGTGGTCGGCCAGGGCCTTGAACACATCATCGGACACGGCGCCACTATAGGCAAGTCATTCCTTGCCTATCAACCGCGTCCAATCAACCCGCGTCCCCGGCCTCGCCGGTCGGCCGCCTCTCAATGAAGCGGTGCCGCCGTGTCCGACCAGCCCAGCGGGTACGGCTCCCCGTCGTCCCCCGGCATCGGCCGCTCCCCGCCCGCCTCGGTGAACGCCGTGAGGGCCTCCACGAGCGCCGTACGCTGCTCGGGAGCCAGCCGCTCCACGATCGCCGTGATCTCGCGTCTGCGCGCCGCCGAGACGTCCGCGACGAGCGTCCGGCCCTCGTCCGTGAGCCGCAGCACGGTCTCGCGGCGGTTGCCGGGGTTGATCCCGCGCTCGGCCAGCCCGGCGGTGATGAGCCGGTCGACCATGCGCATCGCGGTGGAAGGGTTCACCCCGAGCCGTTCGGCGAGCGACACGAGGTTCGCGCCGCCGTGGGCCGAGAGCACCTTCAGCAGCCGGAACTGGGGCAGGGTGACCCGGTCCTCGACCGTGGCCAGGGAACGGACGGACAAGGTGACGAGCAGCCGTGAGGCGATCAGCACCGCCCGGGTCACGGCGTCGACGTCGGGTTCGCGCGGCTGGGGTTCCGGAGGCTCGGCCATGCCTCTTTGTACCGCGCCTGAGCCGCCGCGGACCCGCTCCGTACCGCCGTCCGTACCGCTGTCCGTCCGTCACGCACACCGCCCCACAGCCACGTTCCGGACTCGGTACCCCCTGCGTACTCCTGCTCGACCACCTGTACGGACTACGATCTGCGCCCATGGGGGGACGACGCCACATACGCGACGCGCGTCCCACGGCCGTGCTCAGCGCCGTGGCGACGCTGCTCGCCGCGCTCTACGTCTGTCTGGGCCCCGTCGACACGCACCACCCGGCGCCGTCGCCGACGGTGACAGCGGTGGCGCACACCGAGGCCGCCGGCATCACCCTCCGTACGGATGTGAAGGGCACGGCCGCCCGGTCCGCCTCGGCCCCCGAGTACACGTGCCCGTACGACCGGAGCGGCTGCCGCTTCATCCCGCACCTCAGTCCGGCCGTGCTCACCGCGCCGCTGCCCGCCGATCCGCTCGGCACCGACGACGTGGGTCCCGCGCGCCTCGCACTCCCGCCCAGCACCGGCCAGGTGTCCCGCTCCGGCGCGTTTCCCCGCGCGCCGGACCTCCACGTCCTTCAAGTACTGCGGACGTAGCCGGGCCCGCGCCCCCACCGGGTTCCCGTAACTCCCCCACCCCCGTTCCGCAGGTTTTCGAGAAGGACGAAACAGACACCATGGCTTCCAAGACCCAGAGCAGCGAGCGCAAGGCCCGAATAGAGCAGATGCGCAAGGCCGAGCGCGCGCGTGAGCGCCGCAACCGCATCATCACGATCACGGCGAGCACGGTCGTGGTCGTGGCGCTCGTCGCTTTCGGCGCGTTCGTGCTGAACAAAGAGTCCGAGGACCAGAAGAAGGAGGACCAGGCCGCCGCCGAGCCCGTCAAGGGCGAGAAGTCCTGGGACGCGAAGAAGCTGGGCCGTGACCATGTCGCCGAGGCGGTCAAGTACCCGCAGACCCCGCCGGTCGGCGGCAACCACAACCAGGCCTGGATGAACTGCGCCGGCGACGTCTACAAGGACGCGATCCCGGACGTGAACGCGGTGCACTCGCTGGAGCACGGCGCGGTCTGGGTGTCGTACAACGACAAGGCGCCCGAGGGCGACGTGAAGGCGCTCGGCGACCTCGTGGGCAAGACGCAGTACTCGTTCATGAGCCCCGTGAAGGAGCAGGCCGGGGCGATCATGCTGACCGCGTGGGGCAAGCAGGTCACCGTCGACAGCGCGAAGGACCCCCGGGTCGACCAGTTCTTCGCGAAGTACGTACAGGGCTCGCAGACGCCTGAGCCGGGTGCGGCCTGCACCGGTGGAATGGGCGCCCAGTGACCCGCACGAACTGGGCCGCCATCACCGCGGTCGTCCTGGCCCTGCTGTTCGCCGGGGCGGCCACCGTCGCCTCCGCCGGGCCCGACGACTCGCCCCGCGCGGCGGCCACACCCACGGCGAACTCGGCCGATGCGGGCTTCGCGCGTGACATGGCGGTCCATCACCAGCAGGCGGTGGAGATGTCGTTCCTCGTACGGGACAGCACGGACGACGAGGAGGTGCGCCGCCTCGCGTACGACATCGCCAACACCCAGGCGAACCAGCGCGGCATGCTGCTGGGCTGGCTGGACATGTGGCAGCTGCCGAAGGTCGCCACGGGCCAGAAGCCGATGGCCTGGATGGAGCAGGACGAACACGCGGGCATGGACGGCATGGAGGGCATGGATCACGGCGGCCACGAGGTCCGTGACGGCTCGCTGATGCCGGGCATGGCGACGAAGACGGAGCTGGACACGCTCAGGTCCGCCAAGGGCAAGAAGGCGGAGATCCTGTACCTCCAGCTGATGACCGACCATCACAAGGGCGGCGTCACGATGGCCCAGGGCTGCGCCGAGTTGTGCGAGGTCGACACCGAACAGGCCCTGGCCGAGGGCATGGTGACGGCTCAGCAGTCCGAACTGGACCTGATGGCCGACCTCCTGAAGGCCAGGGGCGCGAAGCCGCGCACCTGACCGGCCGACGGTGAGACACACCGCCGCCCCCGTCCGCGTCAATCACCACCGCGGGCGGGGGCGGCGCCGTTCAGGCCCCGGTACGCGCGGCCACCGCCCAGGTGATCATCGGCGGGCGTACGGCCGCGCACAACGGCAGGCCCGCCGCGTCGGTCAGCCCCAGCGGGGTCTCGACGGTGCCCGCGTCCAGCAGCTCCGACGGCACATCCGCGAGGAAGATCTTCGCCCGCCGGAACATCTCGAAGTCGCCGCCCGGCGGCAGCTCGCCCCACGTCAGATAGACGAAACGCGCACCGCGCCGCCCCTGGACGTACGGCCCCCGGAAGTCCGGCGCCGCGCCGGCCGCCTCGTCGGCCGCCCCGCCGTCCGCAGAGCCGACCCCGGAGCCGACCGCCGTGACCGTCTCGACCGGGATCTCGAAGACCGCGCCGGCCGCGCCGGCGGACACCAGCTGGTCCGGCTCCCTGCCCCGCTGGGTGCCGACGTGAACGTGGCGGAATTCGCCGCAGTCCGCCCCCGGCAGGTCGTGGCCCAGAATCCGCAGGGTCAGCAGCGGCATGCCCCTCACCTCTCCTTTCACCCGTACGGGTGACAGCGGTCGCGTACACCCGTACGGCCCCATGACGATGGGGGCGCTCGGGGCGGACGGCATTCAGGAGGAACGAACCCCATGACCACCGCCAAAGACATCATGCATCCCGGCGCCGACTGGATCCCCTCGCACGAGACCCTGGACCGGGCCGCGCAGCTCATGCGGGACCTGGACGTGGGCGCCCTGCCCATCGCCGACACCGAGGAGCGGCTGACCGGCATCCTGACCGACCGCGACATCGTCATCGGCTGCGTGGCGATGGGCCACGACCCGGCGAAGGTCACCGCCGCCGAGATGGCCCACGGCACGCCGCGCTGGATCGACGCGGGCGCGGACGTGGACGACGTGCTCCACGAGATGCAGGAGCACCAGATCCGCCGGCTGCCGGTCATCGAGAACAAGCGCCTGGTCGGCATGATCAGCGAGGCGGACCTGGCGCAGCACCTGACCGACGCGCAGATCGCCGCGTGGGTGGAACGGGTCTACGCGAGCGGCTGAGCCACCGCACAGGCGCGGACAGACCCGGGCAGGGGTGGGTGGGCCGCCGCCCCGTGGCGCGGCCCACACGCCCTTGCCCAGCCTCACCCACCCCATCGCGTCAGAAAGACGATTACAGTGGGGCCGTGCCTCAACTACGTCTCGCTCTGAATCAGATCGACTCGACCGTCGGCGATCTCGCCGGAAACGCCGAGGCGATCGTGCACTGGACCCGGCACTCCGCCGAACAGGGCGCGCATCTCGTCGCGTTCCCCGAGATGGTGCTGACCGGCTACCCCGTCGAGGACCTGGCCCTGCGGTCGTCCTTCGTCGAGGCGTCCCGCGACGCCCTGCGCGCGCTCGCCGCGCGGCTCGCCGCCGAGGGCTTCGGCGAACTGCCCGTCGTCGTGGGCTATCTCGACCGGTCCGAGCGGGACCGGCCGCGGATCGGCCGGCCGGCCGGCTCCCCGCAGAACGCCGCCGCCGTGCTGCACCGGGGCGGTGTGGCGCTGACCTTCGCCAAGCACCACCTGCCCAACTACGGCGTCTTCGACGAGTTCCGCTACTTCGTGCCCGGCGACACGATGCCTGTCGTCCGGGTGCGCGGCATCGACGTCGCGCTCGCGATCTGCGAGGACCTCTGGCAGGACGGCGGCCGGGTCCCGGCCACCCGTTCCGCCGGGGCGGGCCTGCTGCTCTCCATCAACGCCTCGCCGTACGAGCAGGCCAAGGACGACACCCGGCTCGAACTCGTACGCAAGCGCGCCCAGGAGGCCGGCTGCGTCACCGCGTATCTCGCGATGATCGGCGGCCAGGACGAGCTGGTCTTCGACGGCGACTCGATCGTCGTCGGCAAGGACGGCGAAGTCGTCGCGCGCGCACCGCAGTTCGCCGAGGGCAGTGTGGTCATCGACCTCGAACTGCCCGCGGCCGCCGCCGAACCGCCCGGCGGCACCGTGGACGACGGTCTGCGGATCGACCACGTCGTCCTCTCCGAGGAGCCCGTCCCCGCCTACGAGCCGGAGCTGGCCGGCGGCTACGCGGAGCGGCTGGACGACGACGAGGAGGTCTACTCCGCCCTGGTGGTGGGCCTGCGGGCGTACGCCGCCAAGAACGGCTTCAGATCCGTCCTGATCGGCCTCTCCGGCGGCATCGACTCCGCCCTCGTCGCCGCCATCGCCTGCGACGCGCTCGGCGCCGGGAACGTCTACGGCGTCTCGATGCCGTCCAAGTACTCGTCGGACCACTCGCGCGGCGACGCGGCCGACCTGGCCCGCCGTACGGGGCTGAACTTCCGCACCGTCCCCATCGAGCCGATGTTCGACGCGTACATGGACTCGCTCGCCCTGACCGGACTCGCGGAGGAGAACCTGCAGTCGCGGCTGCGCGGCACGATGCTGATGGCGCTCTCCAACCAGGAGGGCCAGATCGTGCTCGCCCCGGGCAACAAGTCCGAGCTGGCGGTGGGGTATTCGACGCTGTACGGCGACTCCGTCGGCGCGTACGGCCCGATCAAGGACGTCTACAAGACGACGGTCTTCCGGCTCGCCCGCTGGCGCAACCGCGCCGCCGAGGAGCGCGGCCAGACCCCGCCGATCCCCGCGAACTCGATCTCCAAGCCGCCGAGCGCCGAACTGCGCCCCGGCCAGGTCGACACGGACTCGCTGCCGGACTACGACGTGCTGGACCGGCTGCTGGCGATGTACGTCGACCGCGACCAGGGCAAGGACGCGATCGTGGCGGCGGGCTTCGACCCCGGGACGGTGGCGAGGACGCTGCGCATGGTGGACACGGCTGAGTACAAGCGGCGGCAGTATCCGCCGGGCACCAAGATCTCCGCGAAGGGCTTCGGCAAGGACCGGCGGCTGCCGATCACGAACCGCTGGCGGGAATCGCCGACCGCCTGAACCGCGTTGAGCCGACCGCCCGAACCGCGTTGGTCACTCCGCGAGTTCGATACGGGCGGCGATCGGCAGATGGTCGCTGCCCGTGCGCGGCAGCGTCCACGACGACGTCGGCTCGACGCCCTTGACCATGATCTGGTCGATCCGCGCCATCGGGAACGCGGCCGGCCAGCTGAAGCCGTAGCCGTCGCCGGCGGCGCCCTGGGTGGAGCGCATCTGCGACGTCACGGCGTTCAGGGAGCGGTCGTTCATCGTGCCGTTGAGGTCGCCGAGCAGCACGACCCGCCGGATCTCCTCGTCGGCGATCGCCTCGCCGAGCGCGTCGGCGCTGTTGTCACGCTGGTTGGCGGTGAAGCCGGCGTGCAGTTTCACGCGTACGGACGGCAGGTGCGCCACGTACACGGCGAGCTCGCCCTGCGGCGTCGTCACCGTGGCGCGCATCGCGCGGGTCCAGCCCATCCGGATGTCGACGGGGCGGCTGCCGGTCATCGGGTACTTGCTCCACAGCCCCACCGTGCCCTGCACCGAGTGGTACTTGTACGTCGCGGCGAGTGCCTTCTCGTACGTGGGAACCGCCGACGCCTTCAGCTCCTCCAGGGCCACGACGTCCGCGCCGGACTCCACGATCTCGCGCGCGGTTCCCTCCGGATCGGGATTCTCCGCGTTGACGTTGTGCGTGGCGACCATCAGATCGCCGCCGCCGCCCGACTTCTCGAGGATGAGCCCGCCGAAGAGATTGACCCAGACAACGGCCGGGAGGAGCAGCGCGATCAGCGCCGTGGCGGAGCGCCGTACCAGCGCGGCCACGAGAATCACGGGGACGAGCAGCCCCAGCCACGGCAGGAAGGTCTCCATGAGACTGCCCAAGTTGCCGATGCGGTTGGGGATCTGGGCGTGCAGGATCATCACCAGCGCCGTCAGGACGGCGAGCGCCGCGAGGACGACACCGCGCCGCCAGATGCCGCGGTCGCCGCGCCAGCGGTCGACGAAGGTCCGGAACCGGCCGGTGGGAGGGGTGTTGTCCTCGGCGCCGTCCACCTGGGACTCAGCCGTGTACTCCTGCGTCATTCCGCTGCCCTCACTGCCTTGCCGTGCACGCCCGCCATCGACCCTAGGCGATGACGGGCGCTTTCTCTGCCGTCCCCCGACGGCCGTACGGGCTCAAGGACGAGCAACGAGGGGCGGCGGGTTCCGGACAAGCGGCGGCTACCGGGCCGCTGTGACGCAACACGCATGATCGGCGCGGACGCGCGGCGGCCGGTCAGCTCTCCGTGTCCCCGGCCGGATCCACGGTCGGCTGCACGTCCGTGCCGGCGGCTGTGGGCGCGGCCGCGTCCCTGGGGAGCAGACCTTCGAGCACCGCGCGGACGATGCGCTCGGAGAGGTCGTCGTCCAGCGGCGAGTCCTTGCGGTGGATGGTGCGCAGGAGCATGGGGCCGACGAAGAGTTCCTCGATCAGCTCCGCGTCGATGTCC
Source organism: Streptomyces sp. NPDC057137 (assembly GCF_042670825.1). Lineage (NCBI taxonomy): Bacteria > Bacillati > Actinomycetota > Actinomycetes > Kitasatosporales > Streptomycetaceae > Streptomyces > Streptomyces sp. NPDC057137. The sequence continues at coordinate 145,718 of NZ_JBHUUW010000002.1, forward strand.
GGGCGGAGTTCACCCGCGGCGACGGCGCGGCGGACGGCGGCCGTGACCGCGACGCGCCGTGGCTCGATCACCGTGCTCTGATAGGCGCCCCACAGCTTCGGGTGGCTCTTCATCTGCGCGAAGACGTTGTAGAGCAGGGCCGAGTTGCGCTGGGCGAGTCCGCGGCGGCGCATGGACTCCAGCGAGACCAGGATGTCGGAGAGGCCCGAGGTGCCCGACAGGTCGGGCTCGGGCGGCTCGATGTGGCGCAGGACGTCCACGAAGAGCTCCTCCTTGCCGCTCCAGCGCCGGTAGATGGTGGCCTTGCCGACGCCCGCCGTCCGTGCGATGCGCTCGATGGAGAGCCCGGACAGCGGCTCGCCCTCCTCAAGAAGCCTCACCACGGCCTGGAGGATCGCGCGTTCGGCCGCCTCGCTGCGTGGCCGGCCCCGCTTGGGCTCCCGGCCCCGGTCCTGCTCCTGCGCCTGCCCGTGCAATGCCTCACCCTTCGCCCTGCCCCGACCACCTCGTGCGGCCCGCACCCGCGCGCCGATTCTCGCCGACGGCGGCGGGTGCGGTCGACCGTCTCAGTCGCGTACGGCGGGTGCGACGGGTACGGGTCCCTCGGCCGGCCGCTCGGCGTCCCGCTTCGGTACGGGCGCCTCCGGAGCCGTACGGCCCGGCATGAAGAGCGCCACCACGACGGTGCCGATCAGCGCGACACCGGCGGAGCCGAGGGCGGTGACATGCATCGCGCTCAGGAAGGCGTCGTGCGCGGAGGAGATCAGCGGGGCGCCGGCGGGGCCGAGCTTCTCGGCGACGGCCATGGTCGCCTCGATGGACTCCCCCGCCGTGTCGCGCGCGGCGGCCGGGACGGCGCCGAGGTGTCCCTCGATCTCGCCGCGGTAGGTCGAGGAGAGCAGCGAGCCGAGTACGGCGACGCCGAGCGCCCCGCCGACCTGGCGGAAGGTGTTGTTGATGGCCGATCCCGAGCCGGCCTTCTCGCGCGGCAGGGCCTGCATGACGGCGACGGTCACCGGCGGCATGATGTGGGCCATTCCGGCGCCCTGGACGAAGAAGACGACGCACAGCACCCATACGGGTGTGGTGGCGTCGAACAGGGCGAACGCGGCGAGACCCGCGGCGACGAGCAGCATGCCGGCGGTGCAGACCGCGCGGGCGCCGAACCGGTCGACGACCAGCCGGGCACGCGGCGCGAAGACCATCTGGGCGACGGCGAGCGGCACGATCAGCAGGCCCGAGTCGAGCGCGCTGTATCCGCGCACGCTCTGGAGGTAGAAGGCCGAGAAGAAGGTCACGCCCATCAGGGCGAAGAAGACCAGCGCGATGGCGGCGACGGCGGCCGAGAACGCCGGCTTCTTGAAGTAGGACATGTCGATCGACGGATGGTCGCTGCGCTTCTCGTGCACGACGAACGCGGCCAGGACGGCCACACCGCCGAGGATCGAGGCCAGCACCGTGGCGTCGGTGAAGTCGGCCAGCTCGCCCGCGCGGATGATCCCGTACACGAGCAGGACGAGGCCGACGATCGAGAGCAGCACACCCACCGGGTCGACCCGGCCCGGGTTCGGGTCCCTGGAGTCCGGCACCAGGAACCACATCGCAATCAGCGCGACGATCACCACGGGGACGTTGATCAGGAAGATCGAGCCCCACCAGAAGTGTTCGAGCAGGACGCCGCCGGTGATGGGCCCGATGGCGATGCCGAGTCCGACGCTGCCGGCCCAGATGCCGATGGCCTTGGGCTGCTCGTCGCGCTCGAAGACGTTCATCAGGACGGCGAGGGTGGCCGGCATCACAAAGGCGGCGCCGAAGCCCATCAGGGCGCGGTACGCGACGAGTTCACCGGGCGATCCGGACATCGCGGCGAGGGCGGAGCCGATGCCGAAGACGGCTATGCCGAAGAGCAGCACCTTCTTGCGGCCGACGCGGTCGCCGAGCAGGCCGGAGGTGAAGAGGAGGCCGGCGAAGACGAGGGTGTAGGAGTTGATCGCCCATTCCAGCTCGCTCTGGGTGGCGCCGATCCCGACGGGCTCCGGGCTCGCGATGGTCTTGACCGCGACGTTCAGTATCGAGTTGTCGAGGACCACGATGAGCAGGCTGAACATGAGGACGCCGAGGATGGCCCAGCGGCGCTTGTGAATGGCTTCGGGGACCCGGGGTGCGGAGTCGTGGACGCCGGACGGCGAGGGTGACGATGTGGACATGGCGAGGAGCCTAGGCCAATTTCAATACGGCACCGTCTCGTATTGTAAATTCTTTACCCGCCGGGCCGACGCGAGCGGCGCAGCCCCACTTCCCGTCGGTGGCCCGGAGATGCCACCATGGAGACGGTCCGGGGACGCCGTCAGGGCGCCTCGAGATGACGAAGGAGTCGTAAGCCATGACGTTCGAGGCTGCGCGCAATCCCTCACGTGATCCCAAGTCGCTGTACGGCGGTACGGGTACCCGCCGCGTCACCGTCCACGACATCGCCGCCGCCAAGACACGCGGCGAGAAGTGGCCCATGCTCACCGCGTACGACGCGATGACCGCGTCCGTCTTCGACGAGGCCGGCATCCCGGTCATGCTCGTCGGTGACTCGATGGGCAATGTCCACCTCGGCTACGAGACGACCGTGCCGGTCACGCTCGACGAGATGACCATGCTGTCCGCGGCCGTCGTACGGGGCACCAAGCGCGCCCTCGTCGTCGGCGACCTGCCGTTCGGCTCGTACCAGGAAGGCCCCGTCCAGGCCCTGCGCAGCGCCACACGGCTGGTCAAGGACGCCGGGGTCGGCGCGGTCAAGCTGGAGGGCGGGGCGCGCTCGCTGGCGCAGACGGAGCTGATCGTCCAGTCCGGCATCCCGGTCATGTCGCACCTGGGCCTGACGCCGCAGTCCGTGAACACCCTGGGCTACCGGGTGCAGGGCCGCGGCGACGAGGCCGCGCACCGGCTGCTGCACGACGCCAAGTCGGCGCAGGCGGCCGGCGCGTTCGCGGTGGTCCTGGAGCTGGTGCCCGCCGAGGTCGCCACCGAGATCACCCGGTCGCTGGACATCCCGACCATCGGCATCGGCGCCGGTCCGGACACCGACGCGCAGGTGCTCGTCTACACCGACATGGTGGGTCTGACGAGCGGCAAGGTGCCGCGCTTCACCAAGCAGTACGCGAACCTCCGGCAGACGCTCGGCGACGCCGCGAAGGAGTTCGCGGACGAGGTCGTAGGAGGAACGTTCCCGCAGGAAGAGCACACCTTCCACTAGCCCCACCCCAGCAGCCACTGCCGCAAGAGAAGACAGCCCGCCGACATCCCCCATCGGCGGGCTGTCGGCGTTCCCCCCGCGTTCCCCCGCGTTGTCCAGGCGCGTGTCGGCAGGCTGTCGGTCGGCTGTCGGTCCGTTGTCAGCGGCGGCTGCCAGGATCAACGGCATGACGCGAATCGACACAATCCCTGCCGACGGCACCACGGCCGTCACGGTACGGGGCCTGGTCAAGCACTACGGTGCGACCAAGGCGCTCGACGGCGTGGACCTGGACGTGCGTGAGGGCACGGTTCTCGGTGTCCTCGGCCCCAACGGCGCCGGCAAGACCACCCTCGTACGCTGCCTGTCCACCCTGATCCTGCCCGACGCCGGCACGGCCGTCGTCGCCGGCTACGACGTGGTGAAGCAGCCCCGGCAGCTCCGCCGCACCATAGGCCTCACCGGTCAGTACGCCTCGGTCGACGAGAAGCTCTCCGGCTGGGAGAACCTGTACATGATCGGGCGGCTGCTCGATCTGCCCCGTACGGCCGCCCGCAGGCGCGCGGACGAGTTGCTGGAGCGGTTCTCGCTCACCGAGGCGGCGAAGAAGCCCGTGCTCCAGTACTCGGGGGGTATGCGCAGGCGCCTGGACCTCGCGGCGTCGATGATCGGGCAGCCCTCGGTGCTCTACCTGGACGAGCCGACGACGGGCCTCGACCCCCGCACCCGCAACGAGGTGTGGGCCGAGGTCCAGCGGATGGTCGCCGAGGGCGTGACCGTCCTGCTCACCACGCAGTACATGGAGGAGGCCGAGCAGCTCGCGAGCGAGCTGACGGTCATCGACCGCGGCCGGGTCGTCGCGGGCGGCAAGGTCGACGAGCTGAAGGCGAGGGTCGGCGGCCGGACCCTGGAGATCCGCCCGAGCGACCCCGGCCAACTGCCGGAGATGGCACGGGCGTTGAACGAGACGGGCCTGGACGGCGTCGCGGGGTCGCAGGTCCAGGACGGCATGCTGTTCGTGCCGATCCTCGCCGACGTACAACTGACCGCCGTCATCGGCCTGTTGGCCGGGCGCGGATTCGAGATCGCGCACATCGGCACCCATCTGCCCAGCCTGGACGAGGTGTTCCTGGCGATCACGGGCGAGAAGGCCGGCGAACAGGGCGACGACACGAACGACGACGCGCGGAACGACGCGCAGCTGAAGGGGGTCGCGGCATGAGTACGGCGACAACGACGAAAGTGACGGAGCCCACACCGTCCGTCCGGACCGACAAGCCCGTCCGGGCCGCGACCGACGAGGGCCGGATCGGTCTGCGGGCCAATCTGCGGCACATCGGCGCCCTCGCGCGCCGTAACGCCCTCCAGATCAAGCAGGATCCGGAGTCGATGTTCGACGTCCTGCTGATGCCGATCGTCTTCACGCTGCTGTTCGTCTTCGTGTTCGGCGGGGCCGTCGCGGGCAAGGGCAACCAGTCCGAGTACGTCAGCTATCTGGTCCCCGGCCTGATGGCGATGATGGGGCTCAACGTCTCGATGGCCGTGGGCAGCGGGATCAACGAGGACTTCCAGAAGGGAGTCATGGACCGGTTCCGTACGATGCCGATCGCCCGGTCCTCGGTCCTCATCGCGAAGATCGTGGTCGAGGTCGGCCGGATGATGGTCGCCTTCGCGATCCTGCTGATCGTGGGCTTCGTACTCGGCATGTCGATCGAGACCTCGCCGCTCGAAGTGCTGGGCGCGATCGGTCTGTCGCTGCTGTTCGGCGCGTCGTTGATGTGGATCTTCATCCTGATCGGTCTGACCGTGAAGACGGCGCAGGCGGTGCAGGGGGTGGGATTCCTGGTGCTGATGCCGCTGCAGTTCGGCTCCTCGATCTTCACACCGCCGTCGACGATGCCGGGCTGGCTGCAGAACTTCACGGACTACAACCCGCTGTCGAATCTGGCCGACGCGGCGCGCGGGCTGTTCATCGGCGGGCCGGTCGCCCACGACCTGTGGATGACGCTGGCCTGGTCGGCGGTGATCACGCTGGTGACGGCGCCGCTGGCGGTGTCCAAGTTCCGCAAGAAGACCTGAGTCCCGCGAGAAGGGACCTGACCCGCGGCCCCGGGCTCCGGCCCGGGGGCGCGGTCAGACGCCGGCCAGGGCGAAAGCCTCGTCGAGGGTGAGCGCGCGACCCTCGGCGAGGGCCTTCTCGTACGCGGCGCCCGTCAGCCCCCCGGCATGGACCGCCGCCTCCGCCGCGTCCCGGCTCTCGCGCTCCTGCGCGGCCCGGTGGTGGCCCCGGGGCAGGTGCCGCTCGTACGCGCCCACCAGGCGCGCCCCGTCCCGTACCCGCTCCGGGCCGCCGAGTCCGGCCAGCGACCAGCCCGCGGTCAGCAGATGGACGGCGGGCATCTGCGGGGCGACCATCCGCGACATCGGGTCGAGCGTCCGGGCGAGTGCCAGCCGTGCCTGGTCGAGCCCTTCGGCGTACCGGCCGTCGATGTTGTCCAGCCAGGCGAGCATCCCGAAGACGAATCCCTCGAAGATGGCCAGGTTGGAATGCTGGAAGGTCCCCAGCAGCCGGCCCAGTTCCTCGCGGCCCTCGGCGGCGCGTCCGCTGCGGCCGAGCCAGATCGACAGATAGAGGCGGGCGGCCGGTTCGGCCTCGTAGTCGCGCCGGGCGGTCTGCGCGAGGATCTCGCGGAGGATCGCCTCGCCCTTGTCCCCGTCGCCCGTCTCCATCATCACGCCCGCCAGGCGGGTGCGCAGGAGCGAGACCTGCGCCTCGGCGCCGAGCAGCCGGGTGTTCTCGATGGCGGCGTGGTAGTCCGCGGCGGACCGCTCGAACTCACCGTTGCGCTCGAAGGCCTCGGCGCGGGCCGACAGTGCCTCGGCGGCGCCCCACGCGTCGCCGAGCCGGGTGAAGATCTCCAGACTCTCCTCGGCGTCCCGGCCCGCGTCGCCGACCCACTCGCTGCGGTTGGCGAGGATGTTGGCCCGCACCTGGAGGGCCGACGCCAGCTCCCACTCGTAGCCGAGGTCCCGGCACGCCTGGACCCTCGCGTCGGTGAACTCACGGAGCCGGTCGGCCTGTCCCGTCAGCATGATCGCGAAGAACCAGAGCGAGCCGGGCGTACGGCAGGTCTGCGGCAGACCGGGCGAGTAGGCCTCGCCGACGCGGTCCAGCCACTCCAGGGCCTCGGGCGTGGTCCAGGTGTCGAACTCGTGGTTCATGCTCGCCAGATGGATCATGCGGACCCCGCGCCGTGCCTCCAGCAGTTGCTCGGGCGCCATCGGCGGCGGCGCGTCCGTGCACCGTTCGTAGAGCGGCGGGGCGGGGGCGACGGGCACGTCGAAGGGATCGGGGCCCAGTTCGGCGGTGGCGTGCGCCCAGTGCCGCGCGTCGGCCCGCAGATCGCGGATCTGCCAGTACCAGGCGAGCGAGTGGACCAGGCACAGCGCCTCGTGCTCGTCCCGGTCGGCGACGGCGTGCCGCAGGGCGGTGCGCAGGTTCTCGTAGTCGAGCGTGATCCGCTCGATCCAGTGGACCTGCTCGGGGCCGCGCAGCTTCGGGTCGGCGAGCCGGACCAGCTCCCGGAAGTGCGTGAGATGGCGGCGCTCGGCGGCGGCGCGGTCACCGGACTCGTCCAGCCGCTCCCCGGCGTACTCCAGGACGGTCTCCAGCAGCCGGTAGCGCATCGCGCCGTCCGGGGCGGGGGCGGCGACCACGAGCGACTTGTCGACGAGCGAGCCGAGCAGTCCGAGCGCGTCGGGCCCGCACACGGCCTCGGCGGCGGCCAGGTCGCAGCCGCCCGCGAAGACGGACAGACAGCCCAGCGCGGTCCGCTCGGCGGAGTCGAGCAGGTCCCACGACCAGTCGACGACGGCGCGCAGCGTCTGCTGCCGGGGCAGTACGGTGCGGCTGCCGCCGGTCAGCAGCCGGAAGCGGTCGTCCAGGCGGTCGGCGATCTGCCGGAGTGTGAGCATCCGCAGCCGGGCGGCGGCCAGTTCGATCGCGAGCGGCAGCCCGTCGAGCCGGCGGCAGATCTCCTCGGCGGCGGCCGGGTCGTCCTCCGTACGGAAGCCGGGCCGGGCGGCGGCGCCGCGGTCGGCGAGCAGCCGCAGCGCCATCGGCTCCGGCAGCGGGCCGACGGGGCGTACGACCTCGCCGGGCACGCCGAGCGGTTCCCGGCTGGTGGCGAGGACGGTCACACCGGGGCACCGGACCAGCAGTTCCTCGGCCAGCCGGGCGGCGGCGTCCACGACGTGCTCGCAGTTGTCGAGCAGGAGCAGCATGCGACGGCGTGAGCAGTGCTCCACGAGCCGTACGAGGGGGTCGTTGGCGCCCGGGTCGACGGCCCGCAGGCCCTCGGCCCCGGCGCCGCGCAGCACGGTCTCCCGCGCCCCGAGCGCGACGAGGACGGCCTCGGGCACGGTCTCGGGATCATCCACGGGCGCGAGCTCGGCGAGCCACACCCCGTCCGGCCACCCCTCGTGGTCCACCCCGGCGGCGACCTCCTGCGACAGCCGCGTCTTCCCGGCCCCGCCGGGCCCGAGCAGCGTGACGAGCCGCGCGTCCCGGAGATCCCCCCGGAGGTCGACCAGGTCGGTGTCCCGGCCGACGAAGCTGGTGATACGGGCGCGGAGGTTGCCGGGGACGGCGTACGGCGCGGGGGCCGGGGCCGCGTCCGGGACGCCGTTCGACGGGGAGGCTCCGCCGGGACCGGCGGTCCGGGGCGCGGACCCGTTGGCCGAGGGGGCGGGGCCCGGCCGGGGCACGCCCCGCCGGTGGGCGTGCGCGTCCGTCGTCTCGTACGCCTCCGGGTTCAGCAACTCCTTGTGCAGCGCGCGCAGTTCCGGCCCCGGGTCCATGCCCAGACGGGTCGCGAGGTCGCGGCGGACCTCCTCGTACGCCGACAGTGCCTCCGCCGTGCGGCCCGCCGCGCGCAGGGCGCGGATGCGCAGCGCCTGGAGCAGTTCGTCGATCGGGTGCTCGTCGCAGAGCGCCGTCAGTTCGGGCAGTGCCGCCTCGGCGTGGCCGAGTGCCAGCGCCGCCGTGAGGCGGGCGCGGCGGGCGCCCAGCCGGCGGGACTCCCAGCGCGCCGACTCGGCCCGGTGGTCGGGCAGGTCGGACAGCGCGGGGCCGTGCCACAGCCCCAGGGCCTCGTCCAGCAGGTCGGCGGCCCGCCCGGGGCTGCCGGCGTCCAGGGCCTTGGTCCCCTCCGCCGTGAGCCGCTCGAAGCGGTACAGGTCCACGTCGTCCGGGTCGGCGCACAGCCGGTACCCGCCACTGTCCGAGACGACGGTCCCGGCCCCGAGCACCCGGCGGAGCCGGCTCACCAGGGCCTGCAGCGCGCCCGCCGCGTCCGCGGGTACGTCGCCGTCCCAGACCGCGTCGACGAGCGTCGCCGCCTGGACGGTCCGGCCGGGCCGCATCGCCAGCACGGTCAGCAGCGCGCGCAGCCTTGACCCGCCGACGGCGTACGGGGTGCCGTCGGCGCGCAGTGCCCGTGTGGGGCCGAGAAGCCGGTAGCGCACCCCACCATTGTCCGGTACGACCATCCGGTCGGCCGCCCGCTCCCCCAAGCCCGTGGACCACATGTGCCGGTTCCCCCCTTCCGTACTCCCAGCCTCCACGGAACCCATCCCCCCGCGCGAGACGTTCCCGGCGTGTCGCCTGTACGGTCGGGCACGCCCCGCCGCCCGTACCCGCCCGTACCCCTCCAGGCCTTCAGGAGCCGCGAATGACCACCGCACCCTCCCGTCGCGACCGGCGGATCAGTCCCGTCTTCCTCGGGATCGCCGCCGTCATGGCGGCCACCGGGTGGGCCGTGTGGACCGACTTCGCGGCGGACGCCCGTATCGCCGTCTTCCTCTTCGTCACGTCCGCGTGGATCGTCTCGCTCTGTCTGCACGAGTACGCGCACGCCCGCACCGCCCTGCACAGCGGCGACATCTCCATCGGCGCCAAGGGCTACCTGACGCTCAACCCCCTCAAGTACACGCACGCGTTGCTGAGCATCGTGCTCCCCGTGCTCTTCGTCATCATGGGCGGCATCGGTCTGCCCGGTGGCGCGGTCTTCATCGAGCGCGCCCGGATCCGGGGCCGGTGGCGGCACAGCCTGATCTCGGCGGCCGGCCCGCTGACGAACCTGCTGTTCGCCGTCGTCTGCACGGCGCCGTTCTGGCTGGGTCTGCTCGACGGCGTGCCGTTGGTCTTCCGCTTCGCGCTGGCGTTCCTCGCGCTGCTCCAGGTGACGGCCGCGATCCTCAACTTCCTTCCGGTGCCGGGACTTGACGGCTACGGCGTGATCGAGCCGTGGCTGTCGCACAAGTTCCGCGCGCAGGTGGAGCCGTTCGCGCCGTTCGGACTGATCGCCGTCTTCGGCATCCTGTTCATCCCCGAGGTGAACCGCGCCTTCTTCGACGGGATCGACGCGATCCTCGGTGGGCTCGGCATCAGCGATCTCGAAACGTACTGCGGTCAGAGCTTCTACCGCTTCTGGACGACCCGCGACGAGCTGTGCCAGTCGTTCGTCAGCTAGCGCCCTGCGCCGCCTTGGCCCGGCGCCGGTAGTACCACGCCATGTTCGACGACAGCCCGGCCAGCAGCACCCAGACGACGCCGAGCCAGCCGCTCCCCCGCGTGAAGGACAGCACGGCCGCCACGACGGACAGCAGGCAGACGACGAGGGCGTAGAGAGCGAGGCGGGGCATGGGGTCGGCTCCTGGTCCGGGGGTGGGAGGGACGCGCGTACGGCGCCCTGCGAAGACCCGTCCAGTGTCCCCCATGCCCCGGCCCCGTCAGATGTCGGTGACGCGCAGGCCCGCGTGCGCCTTGTAACGGCGGTTGACCGAGATCAGGTTCGCCACCAGCGCCTCCACCTGGTACGCGTTGCGCAGCCGGCCCGCGAACACCCCGCGCATACCGGGGATACGGGCCGCGAGCGCCTGCACGATGTCGGTGTCGGCCCGTACCTCGCCCAGCACCATCACATCGGTGTCGATCCGCTCGACCGCCGGGTCCTGGAGCAGCACGGCGGACAGATGGTGGAAGGCGGCGGTGACACGGGAGTCGGGCAGCAGGGCGGCGGCCTGCTCGGTGGCACTGCCCTCCGCCGGCTTCAGCGCGTAGGCGCCCTTCTTGTCGAAACCGAGCGGAATGACGCAGTCGACGACGAGCTTGCCCGCGAGTTCGTCCTTGAGCGATTCCAGCGTCTTGGCGTGGCCGTCCCACGGCACGGCGACGATGACGATGTCGCTGCGGCGCGCGCACTCGGCGTTGTCGGCGCCCTCGATACCGAAGCCGAGTTCGGCCGCCGCCGCCTCGGCGCGCTCGGGGGCGCGGGAGCCGATGATCATTTTCTGCCCGGCGCGCGCCAGCCGGTAGGCGAGCCCGCGTCCCTGGTCGCCGGTGCCGCCGAGAACTCCGACGGTCAGGTCCGAGACGTCGGGAAGCTCCCAGGGGTCCTTGGCGGGAGGCTTCGGCGTGCTGCCACTGTCAGTAGAGGTCATGGCCTCGACAGTACTTGTCGGTGCGGGAGCCACCCGGCACGGCCCTCACGGCCTCCGCCCGGCCCCCCGCGCCGGGGGTCCGCACGGCCTCCGCACGGCCGGAGTGGCCCGTTCGGGTGACGCCGCGCGGACCCCCGGCGCGGGGCGCGGCGCTGCGGCAGGATCCCGGCCCATGGATGCCGTACGCGTCGCCCTGCTCCGTGAAGTCCTGGCCGGTACGCGATGGCCGGCGGCGACCCGCCGGTTCGCCGCGTCCCTGCGGTCCTCCGTCGTGCCGCACGGCGGCGGCCTGCTGCTGGTCGGGACGCGGGCGTACGAGCCGTGGCACCTGGCCGCGCATCTCGTGGACGAGGCGGCGTGGTCCGGCCGCCCGGAGCTGGCCCCGCTGCTCGTACGGCACCGGGTACGGCCCGGCGACCCCGCGCATCTGGCCGTCGGGCTCGGCAGGCTGGCGGGCGCGGGACGGGGTGAGACTTTGCTGCTGGTGGCCCCGGAGCGGCCGGACGGCGGGCTGTTGGAGCGGGTGCACGACGCGCGGCGGGCCGGGGCGACGGTGCTGTCGCTGGGCAGCGGGGACCCGGAGGTGGTCGGTCTGGCGCACGACGCGCTCACGGTCGCCCCGCCGGCGCCGGAGATCGCCTCGGACGGGGCGTCGGGAATCGACCTAGACATGGTCCAGCACCTGGTCAGCGCGGCGGCCGGCGAGAACAGCCTGCCGTCGACGCGCGGCAGGCTGCGCCTCCGGGACCGGCTGTCGCGGCTCGCCGACCAGTTGACCTCGCCGCCGCCCGCCCGCTGGTAATGGACTTGCCCGTCGTGACCGTCACGACGCAGCATGGCCTCTCGTGACCAAAAAGCTTTCCGCGATCCTGCCGGACCTCACCCCGCTGCGCACACTGCGTGAGTTCCGACTCCTGTGGATCCAGGGCCTGGTGACGTATTTCGGCAGCTCCATGGCCATGATCGCGCTGCCGTTGCAGATCAAGGACCTCACGAACTCGCCGCTCGCGGTCGGCGCGATGGGCGCCGTCGAGCTGGTCCCGCTGATCGTCTTCGGGCTGTACGGCGGGGCGCTCGCCGACGCGGTCGACCGCCGCAAACTGATCCTGCTCTCCGAGGCGGGCCTCGGGCTGCTCGCGGTCGTCCTGCTGATCAACGCGCTGCTGCCGAGCCCGGCGCTCTGGCCGCTGTACGTCGTGGCCGCGGGCGTCTCCGCGCTCGCGGGCATCCAACGGCCCGCGCTGGACTCCCTGATAGCCCGGATCGTGCCGCACGCCCAGCTGACGGCGGCTGCCGCGCTCAACGCGCTGCGCTGGCAGACCGCGGCGGTCGCCGGCCCCGCGACGGCCGGTGTCGTGGTCGCGTTCTCGGGAACGGCGACGGCGTACGCGCTGACCGTGACCGGGTTCGTCGCCTCCGTACTGATGTGTCTGCGGCTGCGGCCGGCACCGCCTTCCAAGGAGGCGGCGAAGCCGTCGCTGCGCGGGATCGCCGAGGGCGCGCGGTACGCGTGGAGCAAGCCGGTGCTGCTGGGCACGTACGCGATCGACCTGAGCGCGATGTTCTTCGCCTTCCCGCTCGCGATCTTCCCGTTCCTGGCGGAGGACCTGGACGCGGAGTGGGCGCTCGGCCTGATGTACGGGGCGATTCCGCTCGGCTCCGTACTGATCAGCCTGACCAGCGGCTGGGCGTCGAAGGTCCGGCGGCACGGCTTGATGGTGGTGCTGGGCGCGGGCGGCTGGGGCCTGGCGATGACCCTGGCCGGATGGATGCCGAACATCTGGCTGGTGCTGTTCTGCCTGATGCTGGCGGGCGCCGGCGACATGCTCAGCGGGCTGGGCCGCTCGACCATCTGGAACCAGACGATCCCCGAGGAGCTGCGGGGCAGGCTGGCGGGCCTGGAGGTGCTGTCGTACAGCGTGGGCCCGCAGCTCGGCCAGGTCCGCGCGGGCACGGTGGCCGGCTGGACGGGCACCCGCCCGGCTGTCTGGAGCGGCGGGGTGGCGTGCGTGGTGGCGGTGGGGCTCCTGGCCGCGGTGCTGCCGAAGCTGATGACGTACGACTCGGACACGGACGAGGACGCGTTGCGGCGGAAGGCGCAGCAGGAGGCGGAGCTGGCGGCCGAGGCCGCTGCCGATGCCGAAGCGCCTGCCGCCGAGGCCCCCGCGCCCGGGGCGGTGGCCTGACGGCTGCGGGCGCGGGCCCGGCCTCGCGGCCCAGGCGCTTGGCAGGGACCCGCCCTCGGGGCCGGGGGCCGTCCTCAAACGCCGGACGGGCCGGCTCGGGAAGGTCAGCTCGCGGGTGGGTCGGTCGGTTTGTCGTGCCAGCGAGGGTCCGTCTCCCACTCCTGGTTGCGTTCCGCCGCCGTCTCCATCGCGTTCTCCGCCTCCTGCCTGGAGGCGTACGGGCCGAAGCGGTCCTTGGCCGGACAGTCGGGGCCCTCCTCGACCCGCTTGTGCTGGAGGCAGTAGTACCACTCGCCCGGCTTGCCCACCGTGCGCTTCTTGAACAGGGCCATCGTCGGCTCCTTCCTCTGAACGCCATGCTGCCCCACCGGCGGCTTCTCAACGCTGGTTAGACTCGCTGCTATGTCTGGCCAGTCACTGCTCGTACCCGGGGAGCTCTCTCCCGTCCGTTCCGTTCCCGGAAAGATCCGGCGCCCCGAGTACGTCGGGAAGCCTCTGCCGACCCCGTACACCGGGCCGGAGGTGCAGACCGACGAGACCGTCGAGCTGATGCGGATCGCCGGCCGGATCGCCGCGCAGGCGATGGAGGAGGCCGCGAAGCACATCGCGCCCGGCGTCACGACCGACGAACTCGACCGGGTCGCGCACGAGTTCATGGTCGACCACGGGGCGTACCCCTCCACCCTCGGCTACCGCGAGTTCCCGAAGTCGCTCTGCACCTCGGTCAACGAGGTCATCTGCCACGGCATCCCGGACTCCACCGTGCTGCGCGACGGCGACATCGTGAATCTCGACGTCACCGCCTACATCAACGGCGTGCACGGCGACAACAACGCCACCTACTACTGCGGTGACGTCGACGAGGAGTCGCGGCTCCTGGTCGAGCGGACCCGTGAGTCCCTGAACCGGGCCATCAAGGCCGTCCGGCCCGGCCGGCAGATCAATGTCATCGGCCGCGTCATCGAGTCGTACGCCAAGCGCTTCGGTTACGGCGTGGTCCGTGACTTCACCGGGCACGGCATCAACTCGTCCTTCCACTCCGGGCTGATCATCCCGCACTACGACAGCCCGCACGCGACGACCGTCATGCGGCCCGGCATGACCTTCACGATCGAGCCGATGCTCACGCTCGGCACCCACGAGCACGACATGTGGGACGACGGCTGGACCGTCGTGACGAAGGATCGCAGGCGGAGCGCCCAGTTCGAGCACACGCTCGTGGTGACGGACGCCGGTGCGGAGATCCTGACCCTGCCCTGACCTGACCCGATCGCCGGGTGTCGCCCGCGCGATCAACGGGTACCTCTTTTACCGACAGGACGTCGGGAACCAGTTGACTTAGGGTCCCCTAAGTAGGAGGATCGGCGAAGGCAAGCGCCTGTGCTGCCGCGCCGGATCTCGGTCTGGTTTTCCGTCCCCCTCGGCCCCCGGAGGCCCGCCTTGGACGCAACCGCCACCGCCACCCCCTTCTCCACGCTGATCCGTGTCGCCTCGCACGAGAAGCACACCGAGGTGAACACCTCGACCTTCATGAGCGACCTGCTGGGGCAGCGGTTCGGAGTGGAGGCGTACACGCGCTACACCGAACAGCTCTGGTTCGTGTACCGGGCGCTGGAGGACGCCGCCGGGACGGTCGAAGGTGATCCGGTCGCCGGCCCCTTCGTCCGGCCCGAGCTGATGCGCATCGACGCCCTGGAGCGCGACCTGACGCATCTGCGCGGTGCCGACTGGCGCGAGGGCCTTGAGCCGCTGCCCGCCACCGCCGCGTACGCCGCGCGGATCACCGAGTGCGCCCGCACCTGGCCCGGCGGCTATGTGGCCCACCACTACACGCGCTATCTCGGGGACCTCTCCGGCGGCCAGGTCGTCCGCGACATGGCCGAGAAGACCTGGGGCTTCGCGCGCAAGGGCGACGGCGTCCGCTTCTACGTCTTCGAGGAGATCGCCAACCCGGCGGCGTTCAAGCGCGCCTACCGCGAGCTGCTGGACGCGGTGCCGGCGGACGACCTGGAGAAGCAGCGCATCATCGAGGAGTGCCACCGGGCGTTCGACTTCAACGGGGCCGTGTTCCACGAGCTGGAAGGCGAGTTCCCCCTCAGCGCGTAGGGGGTGTCTTGTCGATCAGGCCGGATCAGGGAGCGGGGTGGGTGGACCGCGTTCAGCGGGGCGGGAGCAGGCGGACGCGCCCGCCGATCTCGATCGAGCCGTCAGGGCCGGGGGCAGTGAGGATCTGCGACCCCCGGCCCTGCGTGATGTTCAGCGCCCGCCCCAGCTCGGCGGTGAGCAGCAGGGCCGCCGCGCCCGTCGCCTCGTCCTCCACGATGCCGTCGTCACGGCGCGGGAAGGCCCGCGCCCTGATCCGGCCGGCCGACTCGTCCTGCCACGCCCACGCGTAGAGCCAGCCCTCGCCCGGCGGCGGGGCGGGGAGCGCGTCGACCTCCGCGACAGTCCCGTAGCGGCACAGGGTGCGCGGCGGAGCCCATTCGGGGCGCGCCGTGATCCAGGTGAACTCGCCGTCCTGGCGTACCCACACCTCGCCGACGGGTGGGTTGACCACCTCCAGGTCGAGCAGCCACGCGGCCCCGACGAGCGGGTGTCCGGCAAACGGCAGCCGCAGGCCCGGGGTGTAGATGTCCACGTAGCCGCGCTCGGGGTCGTCCACGAACACGGTCTCGCTGAAGCCGAGTTCGGCGGCGAGCGCCTGCCGTGACGCCTCGTCGGGGTAGTCGCGGCCCTCCCGTACGACTCCGAGCGCGTTGCCGTGCCGCCCGTCGCCCCCGCAGAAGACGCGCAGTATCTCGATGCCGCCGCTACCCATGTCAGTCACGGAGGCATTGAAACATCACGTACGAGGTGTGCCGGACGGGGCAGGGCCGTACCGCGATTCCCCTGCGGTACGGCCCTGCCCCGTTGTCGGCGTCCGGCGGGCTCAACTCACCTGTCGGACCTCGCCCGTCAGACCTCGCCGGTGGCCGGGTCACGGCGCCGGGCGAGGTGGACGGCGGCCCCGCCCGCGACGGCGAGCGCGCCCGCCGCGCCCATCAGCGCGCCGGTCGGCAGCTCGGCGCCGGTGCTCGCGAGGTTTCCCGTGCCGCCCGCGGAACCGCCGGCCGTACCGGCGGAGCCACCCGCGGAGCCGCCGACGGAACCGCCGCCGGCCGTACCGCCGGTACCGCCCGTGGTGCCGGCGCCGCCCGTCGAACCGCCGGCGCTGCCGCCGGCCGAGCCGCCCGTACCACCGGCGCTGTCGCCCGTACCACCCGTACCGCCCGAGCCTCCCGGAAGTTGGCCGTCCTCCGTGAGGGAGACGGCGGCGGTGACGGCGTCGAGCGCCTCGCCCGCCTCGTACATGCCGCCGAACGCCTTCGTGCCGTCCGCGGTGAGCGTGGCGGGCACGGCGTTCAGCGCGACGACGCCGTCCTTGGCCTTCAGCTCACCGGCGGGCAGGTCGAGCGTGGCGATGGTCAGGTCCTCGAAGGTGGAGACCTCGTGGGTCGTCCGGTCCTTGGTGCTGACATCTGCGACGAGGGTGCCCTCGCCGTTCTCGACCTCGGCCTCCAGACCGCTGAGCTTGAGGTCGAGTACGTACGAGCCGGCCTCCTCATGTCCCAGGAAGCGGACCGATCCCTCGAACTCGGCGGTGAGGGTCTGCGCGTCGGCGTCGAAGGAGCCGGTGGCCTTCGGGAAGCGGTACGCCTCGCCCGACTGGGCGGCGCCCGCCGCGAGTTCGACCTTGCCCTTGGCGATGGGGCCGGTCACATACGTACGGAAGCTCTTCTTCACGCCCCAGTCGAGATTGCCGTCGATGATCGGCCCGTCCACGACGGCCGGGGTGCTGGGCTCGTCGGTGGGCTCGTCCGTCGGTTCGTCGGTGGGCTCATCCGTGGGTTCGTCCGTCGGCTCATCGGTCGGCTCATCGGTCGGCTCATCGGTCGGCTCGTCCGTGGGGGCCTTGCCCGCCGTCACGGAGAGCGTCGCCGGGTCCAGCGCCGCGCCCGCGGCGTAGAAGCCAGCGAACGCCTCGGAGCCCGCCGCCGTCAGCTTGGCGGGTATGTCCTTGAAGACCATCGCGCCGTTCTCGCCCTGCCCCGGCGTGACCGCCGTCAGGTCGAGATCCGCGATCGAGACGTCGTCGCTGGTCTCGGTCCTGCCCTCGGTCACGCTGGTGACGTCGGCGGTGATCTCCCCCGCCGTACGGCCGGTGTTGACCTTCACATCGCTCAACTTGATGTCGAGGACGCCGTGGTGGCCCTCGAAATGCACGCTTCCTTTGAAGGTGGTGGCGGTGGCGTGCGTGCCCGTGTCGTAGGTGCCCTTGCCGTCGGTGAAGGTGAACACGCCGTTGCCGGTGGCCTGGGTGGCACCGTCGGCGGCCGTGATCTTCCCACCGGCGACAGGTGAGAGCAGGTACTTACGGAAGGACTCCTTGAAGCCCCACTCCAGGGTGCCGTCCTTCAGTTCGAGCTGCGGGGCGGCCGGTGCTCCGGGAGCGGCGAGGGCGCCGCCGGAGGCGAACGCCGGGACGGCGAGCGCGGTCGCGCCGATGGCCACGACGGTGGCGACTGCTGCGGCAAGGGCTATGGGACGTCGGGTGGCTGGCATGTTCGGGGGTCTCCTCGGTGGATGGAAAGCGCGGAAGGAGCGGGGGGGTGGGGAGGGGGAAGGAAAGTCAGGTCCCGTCGGTGCGGGTGTCGGTCGTCGCCGCCGGGGCAGCGGTCGCTGTCGCCGTCGAGCTACGGCGTCGGACGCCGACGTACACCGCGAGGGCGGCGGCGAGCAGCACGCCCGCGCCGATGCCCGCGTACGTAAGGGCGTCGGAGGAAGAGGAGGCGGAGGCGGACGCGGCATCGTCCACCCCCGCCGGCTTGGTGGGTTCGCCGGCCGCCGCACCGGACTTCGGCTCGGCGGACGCCGCCGCGTCGCTGCCCAGATCGGGCAGCGCGGGCAGCTTCGCCTTCTTGTCGACGGCGACGGCGAGCGAGACGGGGTCCATCAGCGTGCCCGCCTTGTACAGGGAGCCGAAGGCCTTGGCACCGCCCTCGGTGAGCGTCGCGGGCGCCTCGGTGAGCGCGGCGAGGCCGTTCTTCGGTGCGAAGTCCCCGGCGGCGAAGGTGACCAGGGCGACGGCCTTGCGCGGCGCCTGGCCCTCGCTCGCGACATCGGCGGCCAGGGTGCCCTTTCCGCCCTTCACCTGAACGCTGATCTCGCTGAGTGTCAGGTCCAGTTGGGTTCCGGTGAAGTGGACGCTGCCCGCGAATTCGGCGTCGAGTGTCTGCTTCTTCGCGTCGTACGTGCCCTTCCCTTCGGGGAAGCGGAAGAGTGCGCCGCCGCCCTGTGCCCCGTCGGCGAGCGTCCAGCGGCCCTCGGCGATGGAGCCGGTGACGTACTCACGGAAGGTACGGCGTACGCCCCAGTCGACGGCCGCGTCCCGCAGAGCGCCCTCGGCCTGCTCGCTCTCGGCCTTGTCGGCGCCCGCGCCCGCGTCCGTGTCCTTGTCGGCCGGTTTCCGCTCGGGCTTCGTCGCCGGGTTCTTCGCGGCGGCCACGTCCACGGACAGGCTGATCGGGTCGAGCGGTGTCCCGGCGGTGTAGTACCCGGCGAAGGCGGTGGCGCCCTGGGCGGTGAGCGTCGAGGGGACGTTGCTGAGGGCGACCGGGCTGCCGCCGCCCCTCATGTCGATCCCGCCGAGATCGAGCGTGGCGAGCGGGACCTGGGACGACGTGGTGACCTTGCCGCTCCCCTTGGCCTTGCTGGCCATGTCGGCGTACAGGGTGCCCCCGCCGCCGGAGATACGGACCGTGGGACGGCTGATGGTGAGATCCAACTCGTGCGATCCGTCGGACCTGGTGTGGCCGACGAACCGGACGCCGCCGCTGAATCCGGCGCGCAGCGCGCCGCTGTCGGGGTCGTACGTCCCCGAGGCGGAGTGGAACCGGAACTGGCTGCCGCCCACGGTGGCCGCGCCCCCGTTGAGGCTCCAACTGCCGCCCGCTATGGGGCCGGTGACATAGCTCTGGAAGGAGGACTTGATCCCCCAGTCGAGCCGGCCGCCCTGCACGGTGCGGTTCGCCGCGTGGGCCGTGGCCGTCGGGAGCAGCGCCCCGAGGAGTGCGGCGAGCAGCGCGACGGCGAGGGCGCGCACCGGTCTGGACGACAGCATCAGAAGATCACTCCCACGTCGGAGAAGTCGGCGGCCACGGGCACGCCGAAGAGAGCCCGGTTGAGTCACACCCGGACCTGGTAAGAAAGGTAAGGCTAACCTAAGCTATCTCCAGCCCGGTTCGGAACCCTTCCGTCCGGGGCACCTCGACGGACCTCCGACCGAACTCCGGCGGGGCTCCACACAACGACGGGACGGTGCACTCCGTGCGCACTCAACGACTGGCGGGCGCGGTCATCTCGGTGCTGACCCTCGCCCTGCTCGCCACCGGCTGCGGCGGCAACGACACCGGCAGCAGCAGGGCGAAGGGCTCCGGTTCGACGGCCACCGCCGACCGGGTCGAGCCGCTGGCCACCGTCCCCGAGCCGGAACTGCCGGTCACCGTGGACTCCGCCGACGGCACGAAGGTCACCGTCACCTCCACCGACCGGCTCGTCCCCCTCACCGGATCGCTCAACGAGATCGTCTTCACCCTCGGCCTCGGCAAGAACGTCGTGGCCCGCGACATCACCGCCACCTTCGAACAGGCGGCGAAACTGCCCGTGGTGACCCGCGCGCACGACGTCTCGGCCGAGAGCGTCCTGTCCCTCCGGCCGACACTCGTCATCGCCGAGACCACCACCGGACCGGCGGAGGCCGTCGACCAGATACGCGACGCCGGGATCCCCCTCCTCGTGGTCGAACCGGCCAAGAGCCTGGACGACGTCGGCAAGCGCATCACGACCGTCGCGCACGCCCTGGGCGTCGACGCGGCGGGCGACGAGCTGAGTACGCGTACGGCCGAACGGATCGCCGCCGTACAGAAGCGGATCCCGGCCCCCGCCGACGGCGAGAAGCCGCGCGTCGCCTTCCTCTATCTGCGCGGCTCGGCGTCGGTCTATCTGCTCGGCGGCCGTGACTCCGGGGCGAGTTCGCTGCTGGAGGCCGCCGGCGCCGTCGACGCGGGCAAGGAGTCGGGCCTCGACAAGGACTTCACCGCGATCACCAGCGAGGCGCTGGCGAAGGCGGCTCCCGACGCAATTCTCCTGATGACCAAGGGACTTGACTCCGTGGGCGGTCCCGACGGACTGGTGAAGATCCCCGGCGTCGCCGAGACACCCGCCGGGCTCGACCGCCGATTCGTCTCCGTGGACGACGGCGTGCTGCTCAACTACGGGCCCCGTACGGACCAGGTGCTCGCGTCCCTGGTCGAGCAGCTCTACCCGGACGGCGAGTGAGATGACATCCACACCCACCGTGCCGACCACACCCACCGCACCCACCGCACCGGCTTCGCCGCCGGACACGTCCCCGTCCGAGGACGCCCCGCGCAAGGAACCTCAACGACGAAGCACCACCTGGCTGTTGACCGCCGGGCTGCTCGGCGTACTGCTCCTGCTCTGTCTGCTCTCCGCCGGGCTCGGCGCGTACGACATCCCGCTCGGCGACGTCCTCTCCTCCGTCCGGCATCGGATCGGCCTCGGCGGCGCCGCGCTCGAACGCGTCCCCGAGAGCGTGCTCTGGAACGTCCGACTGCCGCGCGTCGTCCTCGCGTTGCTCGTCGGCGCCTCGCTGGGCTGTGCGGGCGCCCTGATGCAGGGCGTGTTCGGCAATCCGCTCGCCGAGCCCGGGGTCATCGGCATCTCGGCGGGCGCGGCGGTCGGCGCCGTCGCGTCGATCGCGCTCGGCCTCAGCTTCCTCGGCAACTGGACCGTCACCGTCTGCGCGTTCGTCTCCGGGCTGCTGACGGTGCTGCTGGTGTACGCGATGTCCCGCTCCGGCGGCCGTACGGAGGTGGTCACGCTCATCCTCACCGGCATCGCGGTGAACGCCTTCGCGGGCGCGCTCATCGGGCTGTCCATCTTCTTCGCCGACAACGCGCAGATCAGCCAGATCACCTTCTGGCAGCTCGGCTCGCTCGCCCAGGCGACCTGGCCCAAGGTGCTCGCCGTCCTGCCGTGCGCGCTCCTCGGGCTGGCCGTCGCGCCCTTCTACGCAAGGAAGTTGGACCTCCTCGCGCTCGGCGAGCGGCCGGCCGGACATCTGGGCGTGGATGTCGAACGACTCCGTGTCGTCCTCGTCCTGGTCGTCGCGCTGCTGACGGCCGCCGCCGTCGCGGTGGCGGGCATCATCACCTTCGTCGGACTGCTGGTCCCGCATCTGCTGCGGATGGCGAACGGTCCCGGCCACCGCTTCCTGGTGCCGGGCAGCGCGCTGGGAGGCGCGCTGGTCCTGGTCGCGGGCGACCTCGCGGCGCGCACGGTGGCGGCCCCGGCCGAACTGCCCCTCGGTGTCCTGACGGCACTCTTCGGCAGTCCGTTCTTCTTCTGGTTGCTGCGCAGGACGCGGCGCAGGCAAGGGGGTTGGGCATGAGGGCCGGCACGATCGTGAAGGCCACGGCACACGCCGTGCTCCGTGACATGTTCGCCGGACGGGGCCGGGGCCGGGAGTTGCCCGCGCCGTTCGCCCCCGGGGACGTCGTCGCCGAGGCACGGAACCTGCGCGTACGGCTCGGGCGGCGCGACGTCCTCGGCGGCCCCGACGGCGGTGTGGACCTCGTCGTGCGCGCCGGTGAGGTCCTGGCGCTCGTCGGGCCCAACGGGGCGGGCAAGTCGACGCTCCTCGCCGCGCTCGCCGCCGACCTGGACGCCGCCGACACCGGCGGCGGGGTACGGATCGGTGGCCGCCCCGCCCACAACTGGTCGGCGCCCAAACTCGCCCTGCGCCGGGCCGTGTTGCCGCAGGCCGCCACACTCTCCTTCCCGTTCCCGGTGGAGGAGGTCGTGACGATGGGCCGCGCCCCCTGGGCCGGCACGGCCGCGGCGGACGACGACGAGGCGGCCGTGGCCGACGCGATGGCGGCGACCGAGGTCACCGAATTCGCCCGCCGCCCCTTCTCCGCCCTCTCCGGCGGCGAACGCGCCCGCGTCGCGCTCGCCCGGGTACTCGCCCAACGCGCCCCGCTGCTCCTCCTCGACGAGCCGACCGCCGCACTCGACCTGCGCCACCAGGAGTTGGTGCTGCGCGTCTGCCGGGCCCGCGCGGCGGCCGGTGACGCCGTCGTCGTCGTCCTGCACGATCTCGGACTGGCCGCCGCGCACGCCGACCGGGCCGCCGTCCTGCACGAGGGACGGGTCGTGGCGGACGGCCCGCCCGCCGACGTGTTCGACGGCGAACTGCTCAGCCGTGTCTACCGACAGCCCGTCGAGGTCTTCCCGCACCCGCGCACCGGGACCCCGCTCGTGATCCCGAGGCGGACCGGTAGGGTTCGGACGGTCAGTGGGGGTCACGGAGCAGAAGGCGACCGATGAGAAGGCCGATTCGGGCAGCGGCGGGGCTGGCGGCGGCGACGGTGATGTCGCTGCTCGCGAGTGGGTGTATGACGGTCCACGGTGAACTGGCGGTACTGCCGGGCGCGAAGAAGTCCGAAGCGGCCCAGGCCCTGGCGGATTTCACCGAGGCGTACAACAAGGCGGACAAGGCGTACGACCCCGGGCTGGACGCCGGCCGGGTCACCGGTGCGCTCGGTGCGATCAACCAGGCCGGGCTCAAGGCCAGGAGCATCACGAACCCGGACGGCAACGACCGCCACCAGCCGCTGGAGTTGACCGACGCGAAGTACCTCATCCCCAAGAAGGCGGGCTGGCCGCGCTGGTTCGTCGCCGACACCGACAGCAACCGCGACCGGGACGACGGCCCCGGCGACAACCGCTGGGTCCTGGTCTTCGTGCGGGGCGGCGCCGACCAGTTGTGGGAGGTCGCCTATCTCGCGATCCTCACGCCGGACGAGATCCCCGAGTTCAAGACCGACAAGGACGGCTACGCCGTACCGGCCCCGGCGGACAGCAAGTCGACGGCGGTGGCCCCCGGTGACGTGAGCACCGAGTACGCCTCGTATCTGAAGGACGGCGAGCCGGAGCACTTCGCACGGGGACCGCACACCGACGAGTGGCGGGACATCCGCGCGAAGAACGCCAAGCTGCCCGGTCTCACCATCCAGTACAGCGATCAGCCCCTGGACGACGGGGACTTCGCGCCTCTCGGGCTCGCCACGAAGGACGGCGGCGCGCTCGTCTTCTTCGCGATCAAGTACTTCGACCGGCAGACGGCCGCCCCCGGCTACACCCCGAAGGTGAGCGCCGACGTGAAGGCGCTGATGACCGGTGAGGTGGAGGACACCCTCACCAAGGAGTGGGTGTCGAGCCAGGCGGCGCTGCTGAAGCCGAAGGGCGCCGACGCGGACCACGTGAACGTGGTGAGCAGACTGCAAGGGGTGATCGGGGCCGAAGGCTCCTGAACACCCCTCGCAGACAGGGACGGACGTGACAGACAGGGACGGACGTGGCAGCCGCGCCGGAGGTCAGCGGCCGAGCGGCCAGGCCACCGGGTGCGGGTCCAGCTCGTGGTTCTCGCCCGCGTACCGCGCGCACGCGTCGGTCAGCGACTCCAGCAGCGTCAGCGGGTCGGGCAGCGGGTGCTCGGGGCCGCGCAGCCAGGTCATCGACAGCTCGCCGGGCAGTCTCGCCGGCGGTACGAGGACGTAACTGCCCCGGCAGTGCCAGCGGAAGCCCGGGTGCTCGTCCATCGTCTCGGGATGGCAGTCCAGTTCACAGGGCCACCACTCGTCCTCGTCCTCGGGCGTGCCGCGGGTGGCGGTGAAGAAGAGCATCCGGTCGCCGCCGGAGTCGGCCACCGGACCGACGTCGATGCCCGCGCCGAGCAGCCGCTCCAGCGCCCTGCTGCCGGCCTCCAGCGGGACGTCGAGGACGTCGTGGACCATGCCGGTCGCCGTGATGAAGTTGGCTTCGGGCTGGTTCGTGGCCCAGCGTTCGATCTGTGCCTCGTCGGTGGTGGACTGCGTCTGCCACGCGAAGGAGACGGGGTGTCTGGCGGGGGTGGGACAGCCGATGCGTTCGCACGAACATCGGTAGCCGATGGGATGCGCGGCGGGCGAGACGGGCATACCGGCGGCGGCAACGGCGAGGAGCAGTGCCAGGCGCGCGTCGGCGTCCGGAGCGGCGGCCCGGCCGTCGTCGGACTTTCTGGCGAGTCGGCGCAGCCACTGGGAAACCCTGCCCTCAGTGCCGCGGTAGCGGCCGAAATCGTCGCCCATCTATCCCCTCACCTCATGCATCGGCCCTCTCGGACTCTTCCATGTTCGCACCATCCTGCGCTTCGGGGGGCCGCACTCCTCAACCGGGGTGGGGAGGCGGATGCCGATCACTGGGCCTCATCACGGGCTATATCAGGAAATGAGCTACCGATGCGGGCGATGGGCACCGGTGGTGTTCGACACATTCGCCGGCCGGGAATCGGGCCGGACCGGGTTCCGGATCCGGGTACGGCACTGAGTGCCGTACGCGGCGGCCGGACGGACCGGAGGAACCTCATGAACCCGGCGGCCGTGGAGCCAGCCCGTTCAGCGCGTAGTCGACCAGCGAGTCCGCGTACGCGTGCGTGAGCGGCAGCGTCCGCAGCAGCCAGCGGTGCACGATCGGGCCGGTCAGCAGCTCCATCGCGGTACGCGGGTCGATGTCGTCCCGTACGGTCCCCGCCTCCTGCGCGGCCCGCAGCCTCCGTACATAGAGCGCGGCCTGCGGCTCCAGCAGCTTCTCCGCGTACTCGGCGCCGATCTTCGCGTCCACGATGCCCTCGGCGGCCAGCGCGCGGGTCGGCGCCTCGAACGTCGGGTCGTTCAGCTCGTCGACCGTGGCGCGCAGCACCAGCTTGAGGTCCGCCGCGAGATCGCCGGTGTCCGGGATCTCGTACGCGCTGTCGCCACCGCCCGCCGCCTGGGCGGCCTGTTCGCCGAGGTCGAGGAAGGCTTCGAGGAGTACGGCGGCCTTGGACGGCCACCAGCGGTAGATCGTCTGCTTGCCGACGCCCGCGCGGGCCGCGATGCCCTCGATCGTCGTCTTCGCGTAACCGGCCTCCCCGACGAGGGACAGGGCGGCGGCGTAGATCGCGCGGCGTGACTTCTCGCTGCGGCGGGTGGAGTCCGGTGCCTTGCTTTCAGCCATTTCGGCAGCCTACCAGCGAGGCGAGACGCATCGTCTCGCTCTAAGTCGTTCTGGCGCGTACGGCGCGGATGACGGGCCGATGGCCATTCGGCGGCGCCGGGTGAACCACCCGATCGGATCACTGTGCGAACGCCCCTCTGGGGCGGACCATGGACTCACCGCACACACCCCGTGCGACCCATCGTTCGTGAGGAGCCCTCGTTGCCTCGTGACGCCTCGCCCCGCCGCTATCTGATGTGCCCACCGGCGCATTTCAGAGTGACGTACTCGATCAACCCGTGGATGGATCCGTCGAAACCCGTCGATCTGCCGCTGGCTCTCGCGCAGTGGGAGGTGCTCCGCGACCGCTACCGCGCTCTCGGTCACACCGTCTCCCTGCTCGAACCCCGACCCGACCTGCCCGACATGGTCTTCGCGGCCAACGGCGCCACCGTCATCGACGGCCGGGTGCTCGGCGCGCGGTTCGCGCACCCGGAGCGCACGCGGGAGGCGGAGGCGCATCTGGCCTGGTTCCGCGCGCGCGGCTTCACCGACATCCATGAGCCGGCGCACATCAACGAGGGCGAGGGCGACTTCGCCGTCACCGCCTCGTACATCCTGGCCGGGCGGGGCTTCCGGTCCAGTCCGCTCTCGCACGACGAGGCACAGGAGTTCTTCGGCCGGCCGGTGATCGGCCTCGATCTGGTCGATCCGCGCTACTACCACCTGGACACGGCGCTCTGTGTCCTGGACGACGCGGCCGACGAGGTCATGTACTACCCGGGCGCGTTCTCGCCCGGCAGCCGGGCCGTACTCGCCCGGCTCTTCCCCGACGCGCTCATCGCCGAGGAGGCGGACGCGGCGGCCCTCGGGCTCAACGCCGTGAGCGACGGCCGCCATGTGCTGCTGCCGCAGGCGGCGGCCGGCCTCTTCGCCCCGCTCAGGAGGCGGGGTTACGAGCCGATCGCCATGGATCTGGGCGAGCTGCTCAAGGGCGGCGGCAGCGTGAAGTGCTGCACGCAGGAGCTGCGGCAGGAGCAGGAGCTGGATGTACGGAGGGAGTTGCTGCTCTCAGCCTGATTCGGGCGCGGAACCCGCTGCGGAATCCGGCGCGGGACCCGTCGCGGAATCCGGCGCGTCGTGGGGCGGCCAGGCGTCGCCCCACGACGCGTCCCGCGCGGCCCGGTACAGCGGCCCGTGCCGCTTGCTCACCGTCTCGCGGCGCAGCCCGTCCGCCTCCGTACAGAGGTCGAGCAGCATCTGTCCCTTGCGGGTCTGCGGCTTACGGGTCACCCGCGCCCGTACCGGCTCCGCGTCGAAGCGCACGGCCGCCACATAGCTGAACTTCTCGTCCTCGTACGCCAGCGAGCCCCCCTTCACCTGCCGGTGCAGCGACGACCGGCTCACCCGGGCGGCGAAGTGGCACCAGTCCGTGCCGGGTTCGATGGGGCACGCGCCGCTGTGCGGGCAGGGCGCGGCCACGCGCAGGCCCGCTCCGATCAGCAGGTCGCGGGCCTCGATGACGCGCCGGTAGCCGTCGGGCGTCCCCGGCTCGACGATCACGACGGCCTGTCCGGCGCGCGCCGCTTCGGCGACGAGGGCGCCGCGATCGGCGTCGGTGAGTTCGTTGAGGACGTAACTGACGGTGACGAGGTCGGACTCGGGGAGCTTCAGGCCCGTACCGATCCTGGTACGGCGCCAATCGACGTCCCGCAGCGCGGGCAGCCGCGACTCGGCGGCCAGCTCACGGCCGAGGGCGAGCGCGGGCTCGGCCCAGTCCAGCACGGCGGTGGTACGCACGCCTCCGGTCCTGTCACCCTCCTCGGTCCAGGTCGCCTCGGCCGCCCAGACCGCCGCCCCGGTGCCCCCGCCCACATCCACATGGCTGCCCGGCGCCCACCCGGGCGCGGCCCCGGCGAGCGCGTCGAGCGCGGACCGTACGGCCTCGAACGTGGCCGGCATGCGGTACGCGGCGTACGCGGCCACGTCGGAACGGTCACGCAGCAGCGGCGTACCGGTCGGGGTGTCTCCCCGGTAGTTGGCGATCAGCCGTTCGACGGCCTGGGCCGCCTGTCGCGGCGGCAGTCCGTCGAGCAGTCCGGCCAGCGCGGCACGCAGGACTTCGGCGGTGGGCAGGGAGGCGTTCACCGCCGAAAGTGTAGGCGCCCCGGGAGTGGCCGGAATCCGCCTGTCCAACTCTCGGCGGGCAGCTGACGGGCATGGAATCGGGGCTGAACGGACTGCGGCGGGCACCGGCCCAGTTGCTACGCTGACGGCCGTTGCCGCTCCATCGCCACACCGTGCTCGCGGGGGGACCAAGTTGTCGTTTTACCGTGCTCGCGGTCTGACGCCGATGTCCTTGATGACCAAGCGGCAGAAGATCGTGCGCATCACGCTCATCTCCGGGGTGTTCATCCTGGTCCTGCTGCTCGTACTCGCCAGCTGCGGCGGGACCAAGGACGACGCCAAGCCCCGGAAACCGGTGGTCAGCACCGGCCCCGAGACACAGCTGAACGTGCCCGACGGCTACAACACCCGGCGCGGCTGGGAGATCAAGGACGTGTCACCGCAGTACGCGGTCGCGTCCGCCACGGGTCTCGTCGCGTATCTGGCCCGGGTCGACGACAGCCGGTACCAACTGCGCACCCTGAACGCCGAGACCGGCAAGTCCGGTTGGTGGGGCGAGGCATGGCGGCCCCTGGCGCCGGTGGACCGGTACCCCCGGCTGCTCTCGGTGACCAAGGGTGACAAGCAGTACTTCGTGACGTGGTCGTACGGGCGGCTCGGCGAGTACGCGCTGGCGTCGGCCGACTCCCTCGTCTCCCTCGACGTGTACGACGCGAGCACCGGCGAGCAGCGGCGGGTGGAGGTGCCCTGGGCGGACGCGCCGACCGTGACGAGCACCGGCCCCGGCATTCTGATCAGCGACGGCAAGGCCGTCAGCGCGGTCGTCGACCCGACGACCGGCGAGGTGTCCAGGACGGCGCCCGGCTCGCTCGGCTATCCGAAGGACTGCCCGAACTGCAAGAAGCTGACCGAGGTGCGCGGGGTGACCGTGAACGGTCTGCTGGTGAGCGGGGCGAAGGAGTTCTGGGTACGGGGCGGCTGGTTCAGCCGGAAGGTCGCGCCGAAGGGCACCGAGCCCACCTCCGGAGTGCCGGCGTCGATGTCGGCCGGCCATGTTCTCGCCAAGTGGCAGAAGAAGAAGGGCGCGAAGGACGCCGCCACGCACGACCTGTGGGTGGTGCACGCCCTGGACACCGGCAAGGCCGTGGCGCAGGTGCGGTGCCGTAAGCCGGCGATCAACCCCGCCGCCCAGCCGCAGCTCATCTCCTCCCCCGACGGCCGCTATCTCATCGCGGGCAGGCTCGCCTTCGACCTGGACGAGAAGACGGCGTTCTGCTTCGAGGAGACGGACGGCACGAAGCCGCTGACGCTGACGTCGGTGTCGGACACGGGTATGGCGTACGGGGCGACGAGCGCCCGCAACGTGACGGACGCCCTGGCCGGCGGCGGCAATCCCGTACAGGTGAATCTCGCGACCGGGGAGCCCGAGCCGCTGGCGCTCAACGTGCGGCTGCCGAGCGGGGACGCGAACGGGGTGGGGCTGTTCCGCTGGACGGACGGTCAGGACCGGCAGCGTCTCATCGCCTACCTGCGGCGCGTCGAGGACTGACCGCTACCTGCGGCGCGTCGAGGACTGATCGCCCGAGGCGCCACTGTCCGGGCGCGTGGCGCCTCGCGCGGTCAGGACCCGCTCAGGTACCGGCCGGCTGCGCCGCCCGGTGCTGCGGCTGCCAGGGGCGGCACAGCGCCAGGAAGCAGACCAGCGAACCGACTCCGCACACCACCTGTACGACGGCCATCGGCACCGCCGTGGCCTCGCCCGCGATCCCGACGAGCGGGGAGGCGATGGCACCGATCAGGAACGACGCCGTACCGATGAGGGCCGACGCCGATCCGGCGGCGTGCGGGGTGCGCATCAGGGCCTGCGCGTTGGTGTTGGGCATCGCGAGCCCCATCGCCGACATCAGGACGAACAGCCCGGCCGCGACCGGGAAGAGGCCGGGCTCGCCGAACACCCCGCTCGTCAGCAGCAGCAGCGCGAGACCGGCGAGTGTGATGACGACCAGACCGAAGGCCAGCACCTTGTCCATGCTGACCCGGCCGACGAGCAGCCGGCCGTTGATCTGCCCGACGGTGATCAGGCCGATGGAGTTGATGCCGAAGAGCAGGCTGTACATCTGCGGCGAGGCGCCGTAGATCTCCTGCACCACGAACGGCGAGGCCGCGATGTACGCGAACAGGGCCGCGAAGGCGAGCCCGCCTGCCAGCATGTAGCCGGTGAACACACGGTCGGCGAGCAGCCCGCGCATCGTGCCGAGCGCCTCGCCGACACCGCCGCTGTGCCGCTTCTCACTCGGCAGTGTCTCGTGCAGCCACTTCACGACGACGAGGGTCAGCGCGATGCCGACGGCCGTCAGGACGACGAAGATGCCGCGCCAGTCGGTGACCTGGAGCACCTGGCCGCCGATCACCGGGGCGATGACCGGCGCGACGCCGGAGATCAGCATCAGGGTGGAGAAGAAGCGGGCCATCTCGACGCCGTCGTAGAGATCACGCACCACGGCGCGGGCGATCACGATGCCCGCCGCACCGGCCAGTCCCTGGAGGAGGCGGAAGCCGATGAGCAGTTCGACGGTGGGGGCCAGGGCGCAGATCGCGGTGGCGAAGACGTACACGACCATGCCGAGCAGCAGGGGCTTTCGCCGTCCCCACCTGTCGCTCATCGGTCCTACGACGAGCTGGCCGAGGGCCATACCGGTCAGACACGCGGTGAGGGTGAGCTGCGCGGTCGCGGCCGACGAGCCGAGGGCGCGGGTGACGGCGGGCAGTGCCGGGAGGTACATGTCCATCGACAGCGGCGGCAGGGCGGTCAGCCCGCCGAGGACGAGGGTGACGACGATGCCGGCACGCCGTGCTGCGGGGATGCCGACGGCGGTGTCGGCCTCTGTCAGGGTCGAAGCGGTGGGTATGTGTCCTTTGCGTGAGCGTGTGGTCTGGCCGCCGTCCGGCATTCGCATCTCCATGTAGTTGAAACCCTCCCTATGCTCTCAGCTCCGGCCATGTGGTCGAGACCTTTTTTGTGTAAGGGGCATATATGACGGCGGAACACGACAGAGACGGCGGGAGCGGCACCGGCTCCGGCACGACGCGGTGGGGCGTTCTGGCCACGGGCGGTATCGCGGCGACGTTCACCGGGGACGTACAGGCCATGGCGGGCGCGGAGGTCGTCGCCGTGGCCTCACGGAGTGAGGCGTCGGCGAAGGCGTTCGCCGACCGGTTCGACATCCCACGGGCGTACGGCGACTGGGCCGGGCTGCTCGCCGATCCGGACGTGGACGTCGTGTACGTCGCGACGCCGCACTCCGCGCACCGCGCCGCGGCGGGGCTCGCCCTCGAAGCGGGAAAGCCGGTGCTGTGCGAGAAGGCGTTCACGCTCAAC
This sequence comes from Streptomyces sp. NPDC057137, assembly GCF_042670825.1. Classification (NCBI taxonomy): domain Bacteria; kingdom Bacillati; phylum Actinomycetota; class Actinomycetes; order Kitasatosporales; family Streptomycetaceae; genus Streptomyces; species Streptomyces sp. NPDC057137. Next base: position 176,274 of record NZ_JBHUUW010000002.1, read on the forward strand.
GCGCGCGAGGCGCGGGAGTTGGTGACGCTGGCGCGTGAGCGGGGTCTCTTCCTGATGGAGGCCATGTGGATGTACTGCAGTCCGGTCGTCCGGCGGATGACGGAGCTGATCACGGACGGGGCGATCGGTGAAGTCCGCACGGTGCAGGCGGACTTCGGGCTCCAGGGTCCCTTCGGTCCCGAGCACCGGCTGCGTGATCCCGCGCTCGGCGGCGGGGCGCTGCTGGACCTCGGCGTCTACCCGGTGTCGTTCGCGCAGCTGATCCTGGGCGAGCCCGACCGCGTACAGGCCGACGCGCTGCTCTCGCCCGAGGGCGTGGATCTCAACACCGGGATGCTGCTGGGCTGGGACTCCGGGGCGACCGCTCTGCTCAGTTGCTCGGTGACCGCCGGGACGCCGTCGACAGCGACGGTGACCGGCACGGCGGGCCGGATCGAGCTGCCGAGCGGCTTCTTCGCGCCGGACTCCTTTGTGCTGCACCGGGACGGGCGGGATCCCGAACAGCACACGGTGGAGAGCCCGTTGACGGGTATGCAGCACGAGGCGGCCGAGGTGGTGCGCTGTCTGCGGGCCGGGGAGACGGAGTCGCCGCTGGTGCCGCTGGACGGCAGCCTGGCGGTGATGCGGACGCTCGACGCGGTACGTGAGCGCGTCGGCGTCCGCTACCCGGTGGACGAGGCTTCCTGACGGACCGTCAGGGAACAGGCGGTCAGGAGGCAGGCGGTCAGGCGGGCTTGAGGCCCGGGTCGCCCGCCTCGGTCACGAAGGACCCGGCCGTCGACAGGGGCGCGCCGGGAGTCGTGACGGCGGACACCGTCTTGAAGTCGGCGCGCGCCTCCTGCCTGCCGAGCGTGACGGTCACATAGCCGCGCCGCCCGTTGTAGAACTTCATGTGCGGGTTGGCGGCGGTGAGGTTGGACCAGTTGGACGGCTTGTCCGCGCCGTCCTTTCCGCTGGCGATGGAGGTGGCGACGATCTCGGTTCCGACGGTGCGGGACGCGGGGTCGTTGAAGTCGGCCTTGAGGTCGAAGCCGTAACCGACGTGTACGTCTCCGGTCAGCACCATCAGGTTGTCCAGGCCGGCCGCCTCCGCGCCGTCCAGGATCCGCTTGCGGGACGCCGGGTAGCCGTCCCAGCCGTCCATCGACAGCTTGAAGTCCGGCCGGGGCACGTCGCGTCGCTGCGCGAAGGTGACCTGCTGCGGCAGCAGGTTCCAGGTGGCGCGGGACTGCTTCCAGCCGTTCAGCAGCCACCGCTCCTGCGTCTCGCCGGTCATGGTGCGCGTCGGGTCCTCGGACTCCGGGCCGGGGACCTGCCAGCCGTCCCCGTACGCCTGGTTGGAGCGGTACTGCCGGGTGTCGAGGATGTCGAACTGAGCGAGGCGCCCGAAGTGCAGCCGGCGGTAGAGCTGCATGTCGGGGCCGTCGGGCCGCTGCGGGGTGCGCAGGGGCTGGTTCTCCCAGTACGCGCGGTAGGCGGCGGCCCTGCGGAGCAGGAACTCCTCCGGCGGCACGTCGTTCTCGGGCGTCTCGTCCGCGTAGTTGTTCTCGGTCTCGTGGTCGTCCCACGTGACGATGAAGGGGTGCGCTGCGTGCGCGGCCATCAGGTCCGGGTCGGACTTGTAGAGGCCGTAACGCAGCCGGTAGTCCTCCAGCGTGACCGTCTCGCGGTTGTAGTGCGCGGGCAACCGCCGGTCGGTGTAGTTGCGCGCGCCGCCGACCGCCGTCACGGCGTACTCGTAGAGGTAGTCGCCGAGGTGGATGACGACGTCGAGGTCCTCGGCGGCCAGGTGCTTGTACGCGGTGAAGTAGCCGTCGTGGTACGCCTGGCAGGAGACGGCGGCGAGCTTGAGTTCCCCGATGTTCGCGGAGCGCGCGGGGGCGGTACGGGTGCGGCCGACCGGGCTGATCCACTTGCCGGCGCGGAAGCGGTAGAAGTAGAACCGGTCCCAGTCGAGGCCGGGGACGTCGACGTGGACGCTGTGGTCGAACTCGGGGTGGGCGGTGGTGGTTCCCCGTCTGACGATCCGGGTGAACCGCTCGTCGTGGGAGACCTCCCAGCGTACGGAGACCCGGGCGCGGGGCAGGCCGCTGTCGCCCTGGTACGGGCTGGGGGCGAGACGGGTCCAGAGCAGTACGGAGGTGGGCTGCGGGTCGCCCGAGCCGACGCCGAGCGTGAAGGGGTCGCTCTTGATCTTCGCGGCGTCCAGCTCGGCGGCGCTCGCGGTGCCCGCCGTGGGCAGGTTGACGGCGAAGGCGAGCGCGGCGGCGGCGCCGGTGACGGTGAGGAACCTGCGACGGCCGAGGTGCGCGGCGGCGGCCCTGAGTTCGGGTGAGTGCGTGGCGCGTGAACTCGTCTGCACGGGTGTCATGTTGGTGTGCCCTCCCCTGACGGCTGTTGTCATAGGAAGTGCAGCCGGACGCGACGTCGGACCGTTGTCGGGTACACAACATCGGGATGGCCGCCTGATGAGTTCCCCGTGCGCTCGTTATATGCCACCGTCCGGGCGGTACGGTCACGGCTCGCCGGGCCCCGTACTCCACCCGTACTCCCTCAGGTCCTCCCGCCGGTCCTCCTGCCGTACGCTGCGGGCCCATGACTGCTGTGCGGAAGATCGCTGTGGTGACGGGAGCGGGTTCGGGCATCGGACGGGGCGTCACGCTCGCCCTGGCCGGGGCGGGCTGGTCGGTGGTGCTCGCGGGACGGAAGGCGGAGCGCCTGGCGGAGACGGCGGCGCTGGCGGCTCCGGCGGCTCCGGCGGCTCCGGCGGACGCCGACCTGGTGTGCGTGCCGACGGACGTGGCGCGGCCGGAGGACGTGGACGCGCTCTTCGAGACGGTGCGGGAGCGGTACGGCCGGATCGACTTCCTCTTCAACAACGCGGGCACGTTCGGCCCCGGCGGCGTACCGCTGGAGGATCTGCCCTACTCGGCGTGGCGCAAGGTCGTCGACACCAACCTGACGGGCTCGTTCCTGTGCGCGCAGGCGGCGTACCGGCTGATGAAGGACCAGGACCCGCAGGGCGGCCGGATCATCAACAACGGTTCGATCTCCGCGCACGCGCCGCGCCCGGACTCGGTGGCGTACACGGCGACGAAGCACGCCCTCACCGGACTCACCAAGTCACTGTCCCTGGACGGCCGTCCGTACCGCATCGCGTGCGGCCAGATCGACATCGGCAACGCGGCGACGGACATGACGCAGCGCATGCAGCGGGGCGTCCCGCAGGCGAACGGCGAACTGGCGGTGGAGCCGGTGATGGACGCGGCGGACGTGGCGACGACGGTGCTGCACATGGCGGAGCTGCCGCTGGAGGCGAACATCCAGTTCGCGACGGTGCTGGCGACGGCGATGCCGTTCATCGGGCGGGGCTGAAAGGCTGAGGGCTCGGGGTCCGTGGGCGGTGGGAATGACTCCCCGCCCACGGTCGTTGGCACCCGCATGAGCGCACCTGCTGACGCCACCCTGACCGGCGAAGTCCTCCGTTACACGGCCTTCTCGACCGATCCCTCCGGCGGCAACCCCGCCGGCGTCGTGCTCGACGCGTCCGGGCTGACGGACGACACGATGCTCGCGATCGCCGCCGGCCTCGGCTACAGCGAGTCCGCGTTCCTGACGCCGGCACCGGACGGCGTGGGCGAGCCGGGGCGGGCCTTCACCATCAGGTACTTCAGCCCGAAGGCCGAGGTCCCGTTCTGCGGCCACGCCACGGTCGCCACCGCGGTCGCGCTGGCCGAGCGGATCGGCGCGGGCGACCTGGTCTTCGAGACGCGCGCCGGGACCGTACCGGTGACGGTCACGGCCGCCGGGGACGGCGGTGCGCCGCGCGCCACCCTCACCAGCGTCGAGCCGCACGTGGCGGACGTCGCCGACGCCGACCTCGCCGAGGCGCTGGCCGCGCTCGGCTGGCCGGCCGGTGATCTCGACCCGGCGCTGCCGTCCCGTATCGCCTACGGCGGAGCCCGCCACCTCGTCATCGGCGCGGCGACCCGGGCCCGGCTGGCGGACCTGAGTTACGACTTCGCCCGCCTCGAAGCGCTGATGCACCGGCTGGACCTGACCACGGTCCAACTGGTGTGGCGGGAGTCGGCGGACGTCTTCCACGTACGCGACCCGTTCCCGGTGGGCGGTGTGGTGGAGGACCCGGCGACGGGCGCGGCCGCGGCGGCGTTCGGGGCGTACGCGCGTGAACTCGCCCTCGTCCCGCAGGAGTCGGTGCTCACGCTCCACCAGGGCGTGGACATGGGCCGGCCGGGGGTGCTGACGGTGGAACTGCGGTCGGGCGACGCGCGCGTACGGGTGTCGGGCGCGGCGGCCCTGATCCCCGCGGAGTAGGGGGTCCCGTACGCGTGGGTCGCCCGTCGCGTTCGGGGCTACTTCGGGTCGGCGACCCGCGCGTACCAGCTGTCCGCCTCGTCCTGTCCGAGGACGCGCTCAAGCACCAGATCGCCACTCATGCCGGGGAAGAACCGCCCCGCCGGCCAGCTCCGTTCGTACGGCGGCGGGTCGAGGACCAGCAGCCGCGCGCCGTCGACGACCGGGATGTCGGACGGAGTCCCCTCGTTCCAGATCCAACTGCCGTCGGGGGCAAGCAGGTTGTACGTGCCGGTGGTGAGGACCTGCCCTTCCGTCTCCCGGCACACGGCTATCGCCTCGGCGCTCGGGCTCTCGCCCGGCACGTGCAGCCCGCCGACGAGCGCCCCGGCCACCAGCGTGTGGAGCTGGAAGTTGTCGCCGATGCCGGTCATCCGCATCAGATAGGCGGTACGCGTCTCGCGGTGCAGGACGACCAGCGGCTCGTCGTCGAGCACGCGGAGCGCGTACGCGAGACACTTGAACTCCTCACCCGCGCCACCCGCCGCCTGGACCCGCTCCACGAGCGACCTCAACTCGCCCCCGTCCGCCCCGACCCGCTGGCGTACGGCCTTGCTGTTGAGCAGCGCGACCGATGCCATCTGCCACTCGGGCAGCGTCCACCAGCCGAACGCGGCCTCGGCCCCGACCCGCTCGACCACCTGGTCGTCCAGCTCGGTCCGGCCGGGGTCGGGCAGTTCGCCGCCGCCGGTGGCCGTCCACCGCTCGGTGAACCGGAGGGCGGCGGTCAATGCCTCACGTACTCCCGCGAATACGCCCGGCGCACACGGCTCCGGGTCGGCGCCGCGCTCGACACAGGCGCCGACCAGCACGGCGGTCACCGCGCGGGGCCCCGGCGGGAGCTGGTCCAGCAGAGCGGCCAACCGGGGCGCGGTCAGGTGGAGTTCGTCCGGACCCGCCTCCTGGAAAGCCTGGTGGAGAAGGGGGAAGGCGCGATCGCAACGCTCGCCGTCCTGATCGCGCACGGCGGACTCGAACTCACCGAGAGCTGCCGTCAATGTGTGTGGTCCCGAGGTCATCCGCGTACCCTATTCGACCCGTCTCGGGCGTATCAGGACGGTGTGCCGAAGGCCACGGCCGCCGAGGCGCAGCCCCGGAACACGGCCACGGCGTGGGCCTCTGCCTCCACGGCCCTCCGATCGGCGCCGGACAGCCACCGGCTGTTCAACGCCCGTACGGGGACGGGCCGCTTCGGCCCGCAGTGCCACGCCCGGTTCCCGCTTGGTGAGCACCCACGCCGTCGAGGACGTCGGGCAGCACGTCGGCGATCATGCCGGTCACCTCGACGGCCGTACGCCCGAGCTTGTCCGGCACCGCTACGAAGCCGGGGACCGCCGTGCTGGTCTGCGCCTGTGTCGAGCGTGGCGCCGGCGGTGAGTCCCGGCACGCGGGCGCGCAGGGCGAGGGCGGCCGTGCCGGGCGGAGTGTTCCGCACACCGCAGGCACCGGCGGCGGCCGTCGGGGGCGCGACGGGCCCGGTCAGCCCGTGCCGGCTCATCCGGAAGGCGACGACCCACGCCCGGTCGACGTCGGGGCCGGGATCCGGACGGGTTCGGCATCGCGCTGGTTCACGTCTCACTCCTCCGGCTCGCGCTGCTACCGACGCGTCCCATCCTGCCCGCCTATGCTCACGGCATGGAGCAGAGCGAGGTCCTGAAACGCGTGATCGGCATCCTGACGCAGGCCGGTGACTGGCAGCGCCGACTTGAGGAGGACACCAGCCAGGAACAGGACATGGACGCCGAGATGGGCGTCGTGACCGAACTGCTCAACGAGACGATGCCGCGCGTCGAGGTACCGGCCGACGCGACTCCGGAGGAACTCAGCGCCCTGCTCGGCCGGGAGGTCGGCGGCGCCGTGGAACAGCTCGTGGGCGCCTTCACGCTCGCCTTCGTCACCCTGGCCCGCGTCCACGACGCGGGCAGCCCCGACGTCTCGTCGGCGGACATCCTCCAGGACCTGGCACTGCGCGCCGAGGAACTGTGACCGGACGGCCCGTCACCGCCCCCGGTTCCTGGGGTGGTCACGGGCCGTCCGCTCGTTCCCGAACTTGTACGCCCCGGTCCACCGCGCCATCACCAACTGCGCGTCCCCGCCCTCGACCTGAGCCAGAAACTTGTCGGCCCGCCCCCCACGCAAGGTGCTCGCCACCCGCCCCTGATGCGTGATGACGACACTGCCGTCGGCGTGCCGCTCGTAACTGAAGCCTGCGGGTGGGGGCATACCCCCTATCCTCACCGGCGCCCCGCACCCCGGCCACACCATTTCCCGCCTCCACGCGCCGCGCGTCACGCGCGCGGCAGAGTGTGGGAGGCGCCGGAACGGGGGGGCGGCAGACGAGTCGGGCTCTACGCCGGATTCTGTCGCCCGGTCGCCTCGCGGCGGCCGGGGAGACGGCCATCCATCTAGGACCGACGTTGCCGTCGGCCTCCTGCGGTCTACCCGCGAACTCGGGCGGGCAGCCCTCGAACGTTCGCGCAGGGCCGTCTCGCGACGGCCCCTCTTGACCTTGCTCCAAGTGGGGTTTACCTAGCCGCCTGAGTCACCTCAGGCGCTGGTGGTCTCTTACACCACCGTTTCACCCTTACCGGGGACCGAAATCCCCGGCGGTCTGTTTTCTGTGGCACTGTCCCGCGGGTCACCCCGGGTGGGCGTTACCCACCACCTTGCCCTGTGGAGTCCGGACGTTCCTCGGGAAGATCCAGGGATCCTCACGCGGCCGTCCGCCCGGCTCGTCTGCCGTGATCGTCATGGTACCCGCCCGAGCCGGCCTGGCCGCCCCGCCGGTCGTCCTTGACCTTGCCGCAGCGTCAGGGTTTCTACTGGGCTCATGCGAATCGGCGAGATCGCCGCACTCGTGGGGGTCACCTCGCGGGCGGTGCGGCACTACCACCACATGGGGCTGCTGCCCGAGCCCGAGCGGCTGGCCAACGGGTACCGCGTCTACTCCGTACGCGATGCCGTCCTCCTCGCCCGGATCCGGCGGCTCTCGGAGCTGGGGCTCAGCCTGGACGAGGTACGGGACGTGCTCGCCGACGACGCCGGGCGGGAGCTGGCCGAGGTGCTCGGCGAGCTGGACGCGGATCTGGCGCGGCAGGAGGAGGAGATCCGGGTCAGACGGCGCAGGCTCGCCGAGCTGATGGAGGAGGGGACGCTGCCTCCCGAGGGGCCGGTGTCGCCCACGCTGGCGCGGTTGCTGCGGGACATGCCGGAGACGACTTCGGTGATGGCGGCCAAGGACCGCGAACTCCTCACGCTGCTCGACACCGTCGGTGGCGACGAGATCATCTACGACGCCCTGCACCCCTTGACCCACGACCCGGATCTCCTCGGGCTCTACGACCGCCTCGACGAACTGGCGGGTGCGGCGACGGACGACCCCCGGATCGGGCCGCTCGCCGCCGCGCTGGCGGCCGTCATCCCGGACGAGGTGCTGGCCAAGCTGTCGAGGACGGACAGCCCCGCGCTGGAGGGGTTCGGCGCCGCGTTTCTCGCCGACTTCGCCCCCGCCCAGGCCGAGGTGGCACGACAGGTGATGGAAGAACTCGCGAAGAGGACGGACGGGGAGGGACCTAGATGAGCAGAGCCCTGTGGGTGTTCGTGCCGGCCGAGCTGACGCTGGTCGTGTGTCTGGCGGCGGGCGTGGACGTCCCGGCGCCGGTGATCCGGGCCGCCGAGGCCGTCGTCCTCACCCTGCTGGTGACGGAAGCCGTGCTCGTACGTCGGCACTACAAGGCCTCGCGCCTGGCCGGGGCCGAACGGCGGGCCGCCCTCGCGCGGGCGGTGGAGGCCGCCGTACCGGCCACCGCGCGCCGACTGCTCGTCAACGAGGCGCGGGGACTGACCAGCCTCGTACGGTGGGTGGCCCGGCGTACGCACGGTGTACGCGAGGGCGATCTCGCCGCCCCGTACACCGGCCCGCAGACGGCGATGATGTACGGCTTCCTGTTCGTGTCCGTCGTCGAGACCGTGGCGCTGGCGATCCTCATCCCCTGGCCGCTGGTGCACATGATCATGCTGGTGCTGGACGTGTACGGCGTGCTGATGCTGCTCGCGCTGCACGCGAGCTGTGTCACCCGCCCGCACGTCGTGGGCGCCGACGGGTCGCTCCGGGTGCGCTGGGGCGCGCTGTTCGACATGCCGATCGGGAGCGCCCAGATCGTCTCGGCCCGTGTCGAACGCCGTTACCCGGACGGCTCGTTGGTCAAGATCGACGAGCCCGGCGGGACGCTCGACCTGATCGTGGGCGGCCAGACGACCGTACGGGTGGAGCTGACGGAGCCGGTCGAGTTCGTACGGCCGATGGGCGGGCGCGGTACGGCGACGGTGGTCCGCTTCCACGCGGACGACCCGGAGGCGCTGGTGGGCCGGCTCAAGGCGTCCCTCGCCGACCGGGAGGACGAGGCACCGGACGGGATCGCTCCCCGCGTCGCTTAACCTGGCGGACCGGGGGCCGCACCCCCCGTCGTCACGTCCTTGAGGAGAACCACCGTGCTCGTGCTGTTGCCGCCGTCGGAAGGCAAGGCCGCTTCCGGCCGCGGGGCTCCGCTGAAGCCGGAATCACTGTCGCTGCCCGGACTGGCCGAGGCGCGGGCCGCCGTGCTGGACGAGCTGGTCGAGCTGTGCGCCGCCGACGAGGAGAAGGCCGCGGAGGTCCTGGGGCTGAGCGAGGGCCTGCGCGGCGAGATCGCCAAGAACGTGGAGCTGCGGACCGCGGGGACGCGCCCGGCCGGGGACATCTACACCGGCGTCCTGTACGACGCGCTCGGCCTCGCCACGCTGGACACCGCCGCCCGGCGGCGCGCCGGGAAGTCGCTGCTGGTCTTCTCCGGGCTCTGGGGCGCGGTACGGATCGGCGACCGGATTCCGTCGTACCGCTGCTCGATGGGCGTGAAGCTGCCGGGCGTCGGGGCGCTGAGCACCCACTGGCGGAAGGCGATGGCCCCGGTCCTGCCCGAGGTGGCGGGGGACGGGCTCGTACTGGATCTGCGCTCGTCGTCGTACGCGCCCGCCTGGAAGCCGGCGGGCGATGTCGCGGCCCGTACGGCGACGGTGCGCGTCCTGCACGCGCAGATGGTGGACGGTGTCGAGAAGCGGTCGGTGGTCAGCCACTTCAACAAGGCCACGAAGGGGCGGCTCGTCCGGGACCTGCTCATGGCCGGTGCCCGGCCGAAGAAGCCCGAGCAACTCGTGGAGACGCTGCGCGAGTTGGGGTACGTGGTGGAGGTCGCGGCGCCGGGCAGGGCCGGGCAGTCGTGGTCGCTGGACGTGGTGGTGACGGAGATCCACTGAAGGGTCCCGCCGGGCGGCCGTTGCGCAGGGTGCAACGGCCGTTGCGGGGAGCGTGGACGGCGCGGCAGGATGGCGGCATGACCTCCGTGCTCGACCTCGCCCCCGTTGTCCCTGTCGTCGTCGTGGACGACGTCGCCGACGCCGTGCCGCTGGCCCGCGCCCTCGTGGCCGGCGGGCTGCCCGCGATCGAGGTGACGCTGCGCACCCCGGTCGCGCTGGACGCGATCCGGGCGATCGCCGCGGCGGTGCCGGACGCGGTGGTGGGCGCCGGGACGGTCATCTCGCCGCGGTCGGTCACGGACTCGGTGACAGCCGGGGCGCGCTTCCTGGTCAGCCCCGGCTGGACGGACACGCTGCTGGAGGCGATGCGGACGTCGGGGGTGCCGTTCCTGCCGGGCGTCTCGACGACGTCGGAGGTCGTGGCGCTGCTGGAGCGCGGCGTGACGGAGATGAAGTTCTTCCCGGCGGAGGCGGCGGGCGGTACGGCGTATCTCAAGGCCCTGTCGGGGCCCTTGCCCCAGGCGCGGTTCTGCCCGACGGGCGGGATCTCCCTGGCGTCGGCCGGGTCGTATCTGGCGCTGGGGAACGTGGGCTGCGTGGGCGGCTCGTGGATGCTGCCGGCGGACGCGATCGCGACGAAGGACTGGGGCCGGGTGGAGAAACTGGCCCGCGAGGCGGCGTCCCTGCGCTGACGCCGCCCGCCGTCGAGCGGCTTCGTCCTCAATCGCCGGACGGGCCGGGTGTCTTGTCCTCAGCCGACACCGGCCCTGGGCCGTGTCCGACAGATCCCACAGATCCCACCTGACGCGCGACACCGGGCCTCCGCCCTGCGATCACACGCAACGACGAGCCACCAGCCGCTCCACAGCGGAGCGCGGGCCCCGCCCTGCTCGCGGACGAGGCCTTCGGCCGCGACAAGCGGATACGCGCGGCCGTCGGCCGGCTCTGCGACCGGCTCTGCGACCGGCTCTGCGACCGGCTCATGTGAGTCAGCCCTCGAAGCTGAGAACCTGACTGTCCGTCAAAGGCCGGTATCCCAGCCGCTGGTAGAGCGCGTTGCTCGTCGGGTTCGCCAAGTCCGTGTAGAGCAGCACCTGTTCGACGCCCGCGTCCAGCGTCGCGCGGCTGACCGCCACCGTGACCGCGCCCCCGTAACCGCGGCCGCGCAGCCGGAGCGGTGTGTAGACGGGTGCCACCCGTGCCTGGCCCGCGATGACCGGGGAGACCGAGGCCATCGCCACGGGTGCGCCCGCGACGTCCCACAGCCACAGCCGGCCAGCCGCTATCCGCTCCGCCGTGGCCCGGGTGTGGTCCCCGCCCGGCTGGCCGGTGTCGGCGGCGAAGGCGCTCATCCACTCCGCGAGCAGCGGCAGGTCCCCGTCGACGGCGAGCCGGGAACGGCCGGCGGGAGCCGGGTCCGGCGGGGTCAGTTCGCCCAGCCGGAAGAGTCGTACGCGATCCGAGACCCGCCAGCCGCCGGACCGCCCGGTCCACTCGGCGGCGAACGCCTCCGCGCACGCGTTCTCGCCCTGCACGGAGGTCAACGACGGGTCGGCGGCGCGGAGTACGGGAACGAGTTCGCGCGCCGCCCGGTCCGGCATCGGACCGAGCAGCGGGCGCAGCGGCGGCGTCTGGACGAAGCAGGCGGAGACCGGGGCGTCCCCGCTCTCCCGCCAGTAGCCGAACCGGGCGGGGGCCGCCCCGTCGGTGCGCAGCGACTCGCTGATCGTGAGCAGCAGCGTCGACCGGGCGGGGTCCCGTGCGAGGCACGGATCGGCCGCCGTACGGAACTCCTCGACGTCCTCAGTCAGTTGCCAGCCCACAGCACCCTCTCCCCCGACCGCCCCGACCGCTCCGACCGCCCCGATCGCTCAGCGCAGATGCGACGTGTCGTTGAGCAGACGCAACGACGCGTTGCCGTCCGCGTAGTAGGCGACCGCCGACAGCGAGGCCGCCGACAGCTCCATCCGGAACAGGGACTCCGGCGGCGCGCCCAGTGCCAGTCTGACCAGCGTCTTCACGGGTGTCACATGCGTGACGACCAGCACCGTACGTCCCGCGTACCGCGCCAGCAGCGCGTCACGCGTGGCGGCGACCCTCGTCGCGACCGAGGTGAAGCTCTCGCCGCCACCTGTCGGCGCCACGTCGGGCGAGGCCAGCCAGGCGCTGAGATCGTCCGCGTACCGCTCCCTGACCTCGGTGAACGTCATCCCCTCCCAGGCGCCGAAGTCCGTCTCGCGCAGCCCTTCCTCGACGCTCACCTCCAGGCCGAGCCGGGTGGCGACGGCGCCGGCCGTCTCGCGGCAGCGCAGCAGCGGCGAGGAGACGACGGCCTGGATCGTGCCGCGCGCGGCGAGCGCCGTCGCGACGGCGTCGGCCTGCCTGCGGCCGACCGCCGACAGCTCCGGGTCGCTGCCGCCGCTGCCCGAGAAGCGTTTCTCGGGGGTGAGGAGGGTCTCGCCGTGCCGCAGCAGGACGAACGTGGCGGGCGTACCGAGGTCGGCGGAGCCCCATCCGACGGACGGCGCGGCCTGTTCGGGGACGGCGGCGGACAGCTCGTACGAGGCGGCCAGCGCCGCGCGTGCCTTGGCCGCGCCGGCCGCCGCGTCCCCCGGCGGCCCCTCGGGAGCGGGAGCGGCGGCCTTACGGGAAGTGGAACCCGTACGCCCCGACTTCGCGCCCAGCTCAGCCGTCGACCGCGACGGCTCCCACTGCTTGCCCTTCTTGCCCGCGTCCATCGCCTCGTTGGCGAGCCGGTCGGCGTGCTTGTTCTTCTCGCGCGGGATCCACTCGTAGCGGACCTGCCCACCGGGAAGGACCCGCGCGGCCTCGGCGGCCAGCGGCTTCATGTCCGGGTGCTTGATCTTCCAGCGGCCCGACATCTGCTCCACGACGAGCTTGGAGTCCATCCGCACGTGCACGTCGGCGGCCGGGTCGAGCGTCTTCGCCGCCTTCAGCCCGGCGATCAGGCCCTTGTACTCGGCGACGTTGTTCGTCGCGACGCCGATGTACTCGGCGGCCTCGGCGAGCGTCTCCCCGGTCACCGCGTCGATGACGACGGCGCCGTAACCCGCCGGGCCCGGGTTGCCCCGCGACCCGCCGTCCGCCTCGACGACGAATTTCGGCATCTACAGACCCGATTCGGAGGTACGGATGAGGATGCGGCGGCAGTTCTCGCACCGCAGGACGGTGCTGGGGCTCGCCGCCTTGACCTCGTTGACCTCGGTGATGTTGAGCTCCAGCCGGCAGCCTTCGCAGCGGCGCTGGTAGAGGCGGGCCGCGCCCACGCCGCCCTGCTGCACGCGCAGCTTCTCGTACAGCTTGAGGAGGTCGGCGGGGATGGTCGCCGAGACGGATCCGCGCTCCTTGGCCGCCGTCGACTCCTCGCCCGCGAGCTTCTCGGCGGCGGTGTCGCGGCGCGCGACCGCGTCGTCCGCCTTGGCCTGGACCGAGGAGACCCGCTCCGTCAGCTCGGCGGCCCGCTCCTGCGCGGCCTCGCGGCGCTCCATGACCTCAAGGACGACGTCCTCCAGGTCACCCTGGCGCTTGGCGAGCGAGACGATCTCACGCTGCAGGCTTTCGAGGTCCTTGGGCGAGGTGACGGCACCCGAGTCGAGGCGCTGCTGGTCGCGTACGGAGCGCTGGCGGACCTGGTCGACGTCCTGCTCCGCCTTCGTCTGCTCGCGCGCGGTGTCGCTCTCCTCGGTCTGCGAGGCGACCAGCAGGTCGCGCAGCTGCGTGAGGTCCTTGGTCAGCGACTCGATCTCGGCGTGCTCGGGCAGCGACTCGCGCCGGTGGGCGATCTGCTGGAGTCGCGTGTCGAGGGCCTGGACGTCGAGGAGTCGGATCTGGTCGGCGGGGTCGGCGTTCAGTTGGGGGCTCCTGAGGAATGGTGGGAGGACCAGGGGTCGGTGACCGTCTTCGAGACGTGGACCCGCAGGTCCCAGCCGTGGCGGTCGGAAATCTCGTCGAGCTGGGTGGCCGCCAGTTCGCACCAGGGCCACTCGGTGGCCCAGTGCGCGGCGTCGACCAGTGCCAGCGGTGTGTGCTGCGTGGCCTCGGAGGCCGGGTGGTGGCGCAGGTCGGCGGTGAGGAAGACGTCCACGCCCGCCGCCCGTACCTGGTCGAAGAGGCTGTCGCCGGATCCGCCGCTCACGGCGACGGTACGGACGAGGGCGTCGGGGTCGCCGGCCACGCGGATGCCCTGCGCGGTGGCGGGCAGCCGGTGCGCGGCGCGCGCCGCGAAGTCGCGGAGGGTGGCGGGCCGGTCGAGTTCGCAGATCCGGCCGAGACCGCGGCGGCCCGCCGGGTCGGTCGGGTCGGGTACGAGGGGGCCGACGACGCGCAGGTCGAGCGCGCCGGCGAGGGCGTCGGAGACTCCCGGGTCGGCGCTGTCGGCGTTGGTGTGCGCGACGTGCAGCGCGATGTCGTGCTTGATGAGCGTGTGTACGACGCGGCCCTTGAAGGTGCCTGCGGCGACCGTCGTCGTCCCCCGCAGATAGAGCGGGTGGTGGGTGAGGATCAGGTCGGCGCCCAGTTCCAGGGCCTCGTCCACGACAGGCTGGACCGGGTCGACGGCGATGAGGACGCGGGTCACCGGGGCGTCGGGATCGCCGCAGACGGTGCCGACGGCGTCCCACTGTTCGGCCCGCTCGGGCGGCCAGAGGGCGTCGAACTGGGCGAGGACTTCGGACAGGCGGGGCACGGGTCAAAGGCTACCTGCCGCCCATGGTGCACCCACCATGGCCGGTCGACCCCGGATCCCGTGACCCCGCCCGCGTCACTTCGCCAGGTAACCGCGCAGATCGTCCAGCACCAGCCCGGCCGCGGTGACGCCGAGGCCCAGGTACCAGGTCTCGTCCGGTACGTCTTCCGCCTGGCCCGACTTGACGGCCTTGAGGTTCTTCCAGAGCGGGTTCGAGCGCGCGGTGTCCCGCTTGGTGGCCTTCGGGTCGCCGTACACCCCGGTGAAGATCCAGTCGGCGTCCGCCTCGTCGATCTTCTCGGGGCTGACCTCGACGGCGAGATCGTTGATCTGCTGGTTCGCGGGCCTGGGCAGCCCGACGTCCTCAAGGATCGTGCCGATGAAGGACGCCTTGGCGTACAGACGGATCTTGCCCGGCATGTACCGCACCATCGAGACGGTCGGCTTGTCGGCGCCGATGTCGGCGGACAGGGCCTTGACCTTGATGTCGTACGCCCCGAGGGCCTTCTCGGCCGCCGCGCTCCGGTCGAGCGCCGCCGCGTTGAGCCGGAAGTTCTCCTTCCAGGTGAAGCCGGGGCGGATCGCGAACACGGTGGGGGCGATCGTCGACAGCTCGTCGTACTTGTCGGCGGCGCGGAGCTGGCTGCCGAGGATCAGGTCGGGCTTGAGAGCCGCGATGGCCTCCAGGTTGAGCCCGTTGATGGTGCCGACGTTCTTGGGGCTGCCCGCGCCCTTCTTCAGGTAGGCGGGGATGCCCTCGTCGCCCTCGGTGGGCGCGTAGCCGACCGGTGCGAGACCGAGGGAGACGACGTTGTCGAACTCGCCGACGTCGAGCACGACGACGCGCTCGGGACGCGCCTTGAGGACGGTCTTGCCCATGGCATGGGTGACGGTACGGGGAAACTCCCCCGGCTTGGCGTCGGTGCCGTAACCCGCGGTCTTCGCCGCCGCTTCCGCGAAGTCCTCGCCGCCCTGCGCGACGGCCTTCTTGTCCGCGCCTGCGCCGGGGGACGACTTCCCGTCCGACCCTCCGTCGCTTCCACAGGCCGCGAGGGAGAGGGCGGCGGCGAGGGCGACCAGTGCGGCCGTGCCGCGGCGTCTGACGGACATCTGTGCTCCAAAGGTCTTACTAAGGGGTGCCTTACCAACTCCACAGGAACGTACAGGCCGGGTTCCACTTTGCGGAAACTGATCCCTGGTCAGCTCTCCCGGAATCCGGCATGCGGAGCCACGGTGGCCCGGACCGGGTCGAACACCGAAGGCCAAGGAGGCTCCTCCCTGCACAACCGCCCCCTCCCCCTCAGCCGAACCCCGGACCGGCCACCCTTACGTGTGAAGCGGGTGGTCACGTGTTGTTCGGCAGCGAGTGCGAACCTAGCGTCGTCGCCGGAGGTGACGGAGCGATGACAGCCTGTGTCATTGGCAGCGTGGAGAGCACCGGGCGCGCCCCGGCGGACAAGCCCGGGCGGCGGGCGGCGGGGATCGCGATCGCGGCGGACGGTTCGTACGCGGCGCGGCTGACCCTCGGTGCCAACGAGCCTTCCCAGGAGGGCGAGGCGGCGGAGAGCGCGGCTTGGTTCCCCGAGCGGTGGACGCTCGACGGGCCGGAGCCGTACGCCGTACCGCTTCCCCTCGACCAGCCCGAGGAGCCCGACGCCGAGGTGCTGCCGCTGGCCGACGGGCGGGTGCTGATCCACCGGCGGGTGGCGGAGCGGCAGGCGTTCTCGCTGCTCTATCCGACGGGGCCGGTGACGGGCGAGCTGCCGCTCGGCGCGGTCGAGTGCGCGGAGCTGACCCTGCTGCCGCCGTCACCCGACGGCACGAGCGCCTACGCGCTGGCGCCCGGCGAACACGGCACCACCGTCTGGCTGGTGGCGGGCGGCGCCTTCGGCCCGGAGCCGGTCGCGACCGTACGCGGGCGCTGTACGGGCGGCGTCTGGCTCGACCGTACGGGGCGGCTACTCGCCCTCGACCGTGAACTGGGCGGTGTGGTCAAGGCGGTCGCCGTCGATCTGGAACGGGGCGGCGAGGTCAGCCCGTTGCTCCAGATCGCCGACGGCAGCAACGACCGGCTGCTGCTGGCCGACGCCGACAGCGGTCTGCTGCTGATCCGTTCGGACGCGCCGGGCCACGACCGCCTCGGCTGGGGCGTGTTGGGCAGCGCGCGGCCGGTGCGCTTCCCGGAGTGCCTGCGGCCGGCGGACCGTACGGTCACACCGTTCGCCGTCCAGCCGGGGCAGGTGCTGATGCCCGAGAGCTGCGCGGTCGCGCTGCGGATCGACGGGCCGGGCGGGACCTGGGTGGGGACCTGGCGGCCGTCGGGCCGACAGCTCCATCAGCAGGCGGCGCCGGACGGCTGGTTGGCCGGGGCGGGTCTGTGGTCGCGGGAGGGTGTGCTCCAACTGCCGTACGCCACGGGGACGATGCCGTGCGGCGTGGCTCGGCTGGAGCTGCCGCAGGACGTACCGCAGGACGTACGAACCGAATTGACCACAGAACCCGCACAACCGGAAGTCGCCGCGGGGAACGGGGCCGTACGCACGCCAACTCGCCACGCCTGCAAGCCGGTTCCGTTGCAGCAGGCACCCCTCACCGGGCGTACGGCCGTCGGATAGGGCTGGTTAGAATTTTGGCGCGGGTCCGGTCGGTCGGTACGGGGACGGTCGGCCCCCGTGTGCCACAACCAGTGGCAGCAGCGAATATCAGCGATTCAACGGGGTGACTTCCCACATGTCTGAAAGCCGAACAGACACGGCCCAGGACCGTCCGCACCAGGCGGCCGGCGACCGGGACGACAACGGCCACGGAAAACACCGGGGCGGCGCCGCCCCGACGGACGACTCGCAGTTGTCGGCCCACGGACGCCACCGCCGTCCCGGCGACAACTCCGAGGCGGCCTGAGGCGCGGGTTCTGCCGGACAGTCGCCGGGCGGGCCGGGTGCAAGGCCCGCCCGACGACTGTCCGTAGGACATTTGTCCCGGCCGAGTCCGTACATGCGCATCTGCCGGAGCCCCCCGCGCTCTCCGTAGCGTCGTCGGCATGAGACAGACCACGGCAACGACCAGGGCAACGACCACGGCGGTGCGCGTCGAAGGCGCCGTCAAGTCCTTCGGCGCCGTACGCGCGGTGGCCGGCGTCGACCTGGACATCGCACGCGGCGAGACCGTCGCCCTCCTCGGCCGCAACGGCGCGGGCAAGTCGACCACCATCAACCTGCTGCTCGGCCTCGACGAGCCCGACAGCGGACGCGTCCGCCTCTTCGGCGACACCCCCGAGCGCGCGGTGCGGTCGGGGCGGGTCGGCGCGATGCTCCAGGACGGCGGGCCGATCCGCCGGGCGACGGTGCGCGAACTCGTGTCGTTCGTGGCGAGCACCTACCCGCGTCCGCTGCCCGTCCCCGAGGCCCTGCACCTCGCCGGGCTCACCGAACTCGCCGCCCGCCGCGTCGACAAGCTCTCCGGCGGCCAGTGGCAGCGCGTCCGCTTCGCCGTCGCCCTGGCGGGCAGCCCCGAGCTGATCGTCCTGGACGAGCCGACGGCGGCCCTCGACGTGGAGGCCAGGCGCGCGTTCTGGGCGTCGATGCGGGCCTACGCCCGCCGGGGCAACACCGTCCTGTTCTCCACGCACTACATGGAGGAGGCCGACGACAACGCCGACCGGATCGTCGTCATGGACCACGGCCGGATCGTCGCCGACGGCAGCGGCGAGCGCATCAAGCGCGCGGTCGGCGGCCATCTCGTCGCCTTCGACCTGGCGGGGCACGGCACCGAAGGGCTCGGCACACTGCCGGGCGTCGTGTCGGTGGAGGTACGGGGCGACCGGGCCCGGCTGCGTACGGACAACTCCGACGCGACCGTGATGGCGCTGGTCGGCCTCGGCAAGGTCAGGGGCCTGGAGGTCGCCCACGCCACGCTGGAGGACGCGTTCCTCACGCTCACCGCCGCACAGGACGCGAAGCCCGTTGCCCCACAGGACACGAAGCCCGCCGCCGTACAGAACGCGAAGGAGACGGTGTGATGCTCGACTACGTCAGGCTCGAAGTACGGCGCACACTGCGCGACCCGGGATTCGTGATCTTCAGCGCCGGGATGCCCGTGCTGATGTACATGCTGTTCACCAACCTCGGCGCCGCCGACGACGGCGACGACGCCTGGAAGACGACCGCCATGGTCGGCATGGCCGCCTACGGCGCGCTCGGCGCCGCCGTCAGCGTCGGCACGGGCATCGCAGAGGACCGTTCGCTCGGCTGGCTGCGCCAGCTGCGCATCACCCCCATGCGGCCCCGTCAGGTCGTACTCGGCCGCGCGGTCACCAGCTCGGTGACAGTCCTGCCCGCGATCCTGGCGGTCCTCACGTCCGGCGCCGTGTCCAACGGCGTACGGCTCGACGCGTGGCAGTGGGTGGTGCTGGTCCTGCTGCTGTGGGTGGGCACGCTGCCGTTCACGCTCTTCGGGATCGGCAACGGCTATCGGCTCTCCGCGCAGACCGCCGGAGTGCTCAACGTGGCCGCTCTGATGGGTCTGGCGGTGATCGGCGGGCTCTGGTTCCCGATCGAGGCGTTCCCGGGCTGGCTGCGGACGGTGGCCGAGTACACCCCCGCCCACGGCTTCGCCGAACTCGGCTGGGCCACGACCGACGGCCACGCCCCGGGAATCGCGGCGGTCGTGGTGCTCCTCGGCTGGCTCGCGGTGTTCGGTTCGTACGCTGTGATGTCTTACCGCAAGTCTGCGAGGACGGCATGACCGACGACGCGACCAAGGCACGACGCAGGCAACGGCCGGGCCCGGCCTCCGGTTTCGCCATGCTGCCGTGGCTGCTGCTCGGCCTCGGCTCCCTCTCCAACCTCGTCCAGGGCCAGACCCCCAATCCGTGGCTCGGCGGCGTCGGTCTGTTCGTCTTCAACTCCCTCTACATCAACGTGGTGTTCCGTGCCTTCCACCCGGTGACGCGCAACAGCCGGGGCACCTGGTGGTCGCTCGCCGGGATGGCCGTGATGACGTTCGGCCTCGGCGGCGCCTACGGCGGCAGCTGGCTGCTGTTCTTCCCGCTGTTCGGACTCGCCTGCGGCACGGTGCTGCGCGGCCGGTACCTCGCCCTGGTCGGCGCGCCGCTGACGGTGGTGGTCGCGGTCGTCGCGGCGCTCCACGACGGCTGGGGCGCGGTCGCCATCGCGTACGGCACGGTCATGTCGATGCTGGTCACCGCGGCGATCCTGGCCCTGTCCGAGACGGTCGTGGAGCTGCGCGCCACCCGGCAGGAGCTGGCGCGCTCGGCGGTCGAGGAGGAGCGGCTGCGCTTCTCGCGCGATCTGCACGACCTGCTCGGCCACACGCTGTCCGTGATCGTGGTGAAGTCGGAGGCCGCGCGCCGGCTCGCGCCGCGCGACATGGACGCGGCGCTGGAACAGATCACCGACATCGAGTCCGTCGGCCGGCAGGCGCTGACGGAGATCCGCGAGGCCGTCACCGGCTACCGCGACGGCAGTCTGTCCACCGAGCTGGACCGTGCGCGCTCCGCGCTGACCGCCGCCGGGATCGAGCCCGTCGTACGGCAGTCGGGGCCGCCGCTGGGGCCGCGTACGGAGGCGCTGCTCGGCTGGGTCGTACGGGAGGCCGTCACCAACGCCGTACGGCACAGCGGGGCGACCAGGTGCGAGATCACGGTGAACGGCGCACCGGAACAGGTCCGGCTGGTGATCACGGACGACGGCCGCGGCGTAGGCTCCGGGACGGTCGGCGGTGCGAGCGGCGGTACGGGCAGCAGGGGTACGGGCCTCAAGGGCCTCACCGAGCGGCTGGCGGTGGCAGGCGGCTCGCTCGAAGCGGGACCGGCGGGACGGGGCGGCTTTCAGGTCACGGCCGTCCTCCCGGTGGATCCCACGACGGACGCGCCGACGGCCATGGCCACCGCGTCACCTTCGCCTTCACCTTCACCGACGGAATCGGAGCGACCGGCATGATCAGAGTCCTTCTCGCGGAGGACCAGGGCATGATGCGCGGCGCCCTCGCGCTCCTGCTCGGCATGGAGAGGGACATCGAGGTGGTCGCCCAGGTGTCCACCGGGGACGCCATCGTCGCCGCGGCGCTCACCGCACGCCCAGACGTGGCGCTGCTCGACATCGAACTCCCCGGCCGCAGCGGGCTCGACGCCGCCGCCGACCTGCGCGACGCCCTCCCCGACTGCCGGGTGCTGATCCTCACCACCTTCGGCAGGCCGGGCTATCTGCGCCGGGCCATGGAGGCGGGGGCCGCCGGGTTCCTGGTCAAGGACGGGCCGGTGGAGGAGCTGGCCGAGTCGATCCGGCGGGTGCTCGCGGGCGAGACGGTCGTCGATCCGGCGCTGGCCGCCGCCGCGCTGAGCGCGGGGCCGAGCCCGCTGACCGCGCGGGAACGGGACGCGCTGAACGCCTCCGTGGACGGGGCGACCGTCGCCGACATCGCGGCGAGGCTGCATCTGTCCGAGTCGACCGTACGGAACTACCTCTCGTCGGCGATCGGCAAGACCCACACCCGTAACCGCATGGAGGCCGTACGGGCCGCCCGTCAGCAGGGCTGGCTCTGAACAGCCCTTCCGGGGAACGGTGTTACGTGTCCGAGTGCCGCGGCAGCCAGACGAACATCAGCACGGCCGCCGCGAGCAGCAGCCCCGAGCCGGCCCTGAAGGCCAGCGCGTACCCCTCGGTGAGCGCGCCCGGACCGGTCCCGTGCGACGTACGCGCCGCCGCGACCGTCGAGAGGACCGCGAGGCCGATGGCCCCGCCCATGGTCCGCGAGGTGTTCACCAGGCCGGAGACGAGCCCGGCCTCGCCGGGTGCGGCGCTCCCCGTCGCGAGGGCGGCGAGCGGTGTCATGGCCAGCCCGGCGCCGGCCATCATCAGGATGCCGGGTCCCAGGATCGTCCTGAGGAAGGTGCCGTCGGCGGTCATCATCGACTGCCAGCCGAATCCGACGGCGCCCACGAGCGCGCCGAGGACCGCGACATGCCGGGCGCCGATGCGCCGCATCACCAGGGGTGCCAGCTTCGAGCCGAGCACGACGCTCAGCGAACTGGGTATGAGCGCGAGACCCGCTTCGAGGGGTGTGTAGCCAAGGACGTTCTGGGCGTAGACCGTCATGAAGAACCACATCGCGAACGACGCCGAACCGGTCATCACCATCCCCGCGTTGGCCGCCGACACCGCCCGTACCCGGAAGAGTCTCAACGGCATCAGCGGCTGCTTCGTACGCGCCTCCACCAGCAGGAAGGCCGCGAGCAGCAGCAGTCCGCCGAGCAGCGGCACGAGTGTCGCGGCGGCGCCCCAGCCCGCCTGCTCGGTCTGCACGATGCCGTAGGCGACGACGGCGAGACCGCCGGTGACGAGTACGGCGCCCGGCAGGTCCAGCCGGCGCCGCGCCTCCTTGGCCCGGCTCTCCGTCAGCCAGAGCACGGCGGCGACCAGGACCAGCGCGCCGGCGGGCACGTTGATCAGCAGCACCCAGCGCCAGGACAGCACGTCGGTGAGGACGCCGCCGACGAGCCCGCCCGCCGCGCCGCCACCGGCGCCGACGGCCGCCCAGGTCGCTATGGCCCGCGTCCGCGCCGGTCCGGCGGGGACGGCGGCGGTCAGGATGGTGAGGGTCGCGGGAGCCAGTACGGCGGCGCCCAGCCCCTGCACACCACGGGCGGCGAGCAGCTGCCAGCCCTCCTGCGCGAGACCGCCGGCCAGGGACGCGGCGGTGAAGACTACGAGCCCGGCGAGGAACATCCGCTTGCGCCCGAAGATGTCGGCGGCCCGGCCACCGAGGAGCATGAACCCGGCGAAGGCGATGGAGTAGGCGTTGAGCACCCACTGGAGGCCGATGGTGCTCAGGCCGAGGTCGGTGCGCATCGACGGCAGGGCGACATTCACGACCGAGACGTCGAGGACGACGAGGAACTGCCCGGCGCACGCGGCGAGGATGACGGCCCAGGTGCGGGTCGACCGCGTACCGACGGCGCCGGTCCCGGCCCCGGGCTCGGACCCCGGCTCGGACCCGGGACCGGTTTCGGTTTCGGTCCCGATCTCGGACCCGGTCTCGGACCCGGTCTCAGGGTCGACTTCGGGTTCGATTGTCGACCGGGGGTCGGTTTCGGGTGCGCTGCCTGCCGGGACGTGGGACATGGCGGTAATAGTCGCACCCCCACCCTTACCCCGTACATGGGGATATCGTCGTACGGGAAGGGGACGCCGGACCTAGGCCCTGTCCGGTGGCTCGCGTTCGACGAACCCCGGGTCAGGAATACAAGAGCCATCGGGAAGCGTTCAGCTTCCATCTACTTAGTGGCCTCAAGCATCCTTTTTGATGGCCCTGCTCACTCTTCGCCTGCCCGGAGGCTTCACCTATGCCACAAGCGACACCCGACCAGTACGCCGGATCCGGCCCCGTCCCCGGGGCCGTTCCGCGTAAGCGGGGGCCCGGCGGTGTCGTACCCGTACTCGCGTTCGCCGGCATCACCGTCGCCGTCATGCAGACCCTGCTCGTCCCGATCATCAAGGACCTGCCCGCGCTGCTCCGCACCTCGCCCGACAACGCGACGTGGGTCATCACCGCGACCCTCCTCGCCGGTGCGGTGTCCACCCCGATCATGGGGCGGCTCGGCGATCTGTACGGCAAGCGCCGGATGCTGCTCGCGAGTCTCGCCGTCATGGTCGTCGGCTCGCTGATCTGCGCGTTCACCGACGACCTGACGGTCATGATCGCCGGCCGCGCGCTCCAGGGCTTCGCGATGGGCGCGATCCCCCTGGGCATCGGCATCATGCGCGACGAGCTGCCCCGCGAGAAGCTCGGCTCGGCGATGGCGCTGATGAGTTCGTCGATCGGCGTGGGCGGCGGACTCGCCCTGCCCGCCGCCGCGTTCGTCGCCCAGCACGCCGACTGGCACACGCTGTTCTTCGGCGCCGCCGGGCTCGGCGTGCTGTCGATGGTGCTGACCGTTCTCGTCGTACCGGAGAGTTCGGTACGGGCCGGCGGCCGGTTCGACTGGTTCGGCGCGCTCGGGCTCTCCGCGGGCCTCGTCGCCCTGCTGCTGCCGGTCACCAAGGGCAGCACCTGGGGCTGGACCTCGTCCACGACGCTCGGGCTGTTCGGTGTGGCCGTCGTGATCCTCGGTCTGTGGGGCTGGATGGAGCTGCGGCTCAAGGCCCCGCTCGTCGACCTCCGTACCAGCGCGCGCCGCGAGGTGCTGCTCACCAACCTCGTCTCGGTGATGGTCGGCGTCGCGTTCTACGCGGTGTCGCTGATCCTCCCGCAGCTGCTCCAGCTCCCCACCTCCACCGGTTACGGCCTCGGCCAGTCGATGGTGGTCGCGGGCCTGTGCGTCGCCCCGCTCGGTCTGACGATGATGTTCGTCGCCCCGGTCTACGCCCGGATCTCGGCGCGGCGCGGCCCCAAGGTCTCGCTGATGATCGGCATGGCCGTCATAGCGGTCGGTTACGGCGCGGGGCTGGTCATGATGAGCGCCGCCTGGCAGACCATCGTGATCTCGGTGATCCTCGGCGCGGGCATCGGTCTCGCGTACTCCTCGCTGCCCGCCCTGATCGTCGGGGCTGTCGACCCGAAGGAGACCGGCGCGGCCAACGGGCTGAACACGCTGGCCCGTTCGATCGGTACGTCGGTCTCCAGCGCCGTCATCGGGATGGTGCTGGCGCGTACGGCGATCGGTACGGGTCCCACGGCGGTGCCCAGCCTGCACGGCTTCCGCATCTCGTTCGTGATCGCCACCGCCGCCGTGCTCGGCGGTCTGGCACTGGCGGCGTTCCTGCCGTCCCACAAGGCGTCGACCCGGACCGAGTTGCTGGCCAGCAGCGAGGACGACGTCGCCCTGCCCGCCCTTCCCGCCGTCAGAGGTTTCCGTGGCCGGGTGCTCGACGCCGACGGCGCGCCCGTCGCACGGGCGAACGTCACGCTGATCGACCCTCGCGGCCGTCAGGCGGGCCTCACCACGGCGGACGACGACGGCAGGTACGCGCTCGCGGCCCCGGCGGCCGGCCGGTACGTCCTCGCCGGCTCTGCCACGGGCCACGCCCCGTACGCCCACCCGGTGACGTATCTCGGCGGGGCCCTCGCCGTGGATGTCGACCTGGTCCTGGCGCCCCGGGCGGCGGTGCGGTCGTAGGGCGTGTCCGCGCACGGGAGGGCGTACGGCAGCATGAGCGCACCGCACACGCGCACCACGCAGGAGGAACACATGACCGCCGGGACCGCCCCGTACGAACCGACCCCGGCAGCCACCGCGCCAGCCCCCACCCCCTCCCCCGACGTCCTCGCTGCCTTCGAGTCCGCCAAGGGCTTCATGCCGACCGATGAAGGCCTCGCGCTGTACGCCGCCGCCACCGACGCCGCCGCCCTCGGGCTGCCGCTGCTCGAAGTCGGCACGTACTGCGGCCGTTCCACGATCCTGCTCGCCGACGCCGCTCGCGCCGCCGGTGTCACCGCGCTCACCGTCGACCACCACCGCGGCAGCGAGGAGCAGCAGCCCGGCTGGGAGTACCACGACCCGGCGGTCGTCGATCCCGAGGTCGGCCGGATGGACACCCTGCCGTCCTTCCGCCGCACGCTGCACGCGGCCGGTCTCGAAGACCATGTGGTGGCGCTGGTCGGCCGCTCCCCACAGGTCGCCGCCGTCTGGGGCGGCCGGCTGGGTCTGGTGTTCATCGACGGCGGTCACACCGACGAGCACGCGAACCGTGATTACGAGGGCTGGGCACCGCATCTCGCGGAGGGCGGGCTGCTGGTCGTTCACGACGTGTTCCCCGACCCGGCGGACGGCGGGCAGGCCCCGTACCGCGTGTGGCTGCGGGCGCTGGCGTCCGGTGCGTTCGCCGAGGTCTCGACGTACGAGTCCCTACGAGTCCTGCGACGTACCGGCGCCGGAACCTGACGCTCCGTCCCGCACGGACTAGCATCGCCGGGTGTCGTACGACGAAAGCCACTTCCCCGCCCCCCGCCGCCGGATCCCGCGGAGCACCCTCGTCCTCGCGATCGGGGCCCTGGTGCCCGGCGCGTTCGCCGGGTGGATGATCTGGCAGGCCACCGGCGGATCCGACGACGGGGCCCCCGCCCAGGCCGCGAGCACGTCCGCGCCCGCCGAGCGGCCCGGCTCCCCCGGCCCCGAGCCGAGGC
Organism: Streptomyces sp. NPDC057137; assembly: GCF_042670825.1. NCBI lineage: Bacteria > Bacillati > Actinomycetota > Actinomycetes > Kitasatosporales > Streptomycetaceae > Streptomyces > Streptomyces sp. NPDC057137. The sequence continues at coordinate 201,787 of NZ_JBHUUW010000002.1, forward strand.
CGGCCCCTTCGAAGTCGCCGTCGCCGTCCCCGTCGAAGTCCGCTCCGGGCGACGACGGCGCGCCGGGGGACGCGCGCCCCGCTCCCGGCGAGGGGCCGCTCGCGGGACGGATCGTCGTCATCGACCCCGGGCACAACCCGGGCAACTTCAAGCACACCACCGAGATCAACAAGCTCGTGGACATCGGAACCAACCGCAAGGAATGCGACACCACGGGCACCTCGGGCAACGCCGGCTACACCGAGGCCGAATTCACCGCCGATGTTTCACAGCGCCTCCGCACTCTCCTCCGTAAAGAGGGCGCGACGGTGAAACTCACACACGAGAACGACCGTCCGTGGGGCCCCTGTGTGGACGAGCGCGCGGAAATCGGCAACAAGGCCGGGGCCGACGCCGTCATCTCCATCCACGCGGACGGCTCGGGCGTCGGCAACCGCGGCTTCCATGTCATCCTCCCCGCACTGGTGAAGTCGGGCGGGGCGGACACCACAAAGATCGTCGCGCCCTCGCGCGATCTCGGCGAACGCGTCGCGGGCAATTTCGTACGCGCGACCGGAAGCGCTCCTTCCAATTACGTCGGCGACGGCACGGGACTTGATGTCCGCGACGACCTCGGCGGACTGAATCTGTCGACCGTGCCCAAGGTCTTCATCGAGTGCGGCAACATGCGGGACTCCAAGGACATCGCCCTGCTGTCGAGCGCCGACTGGCGCCAGAAGGCGGCGCGGGGAATGGCCGACGGAATCAGCAGTTTCCTCAAGCGATAGCGGCACGGCGGGAACGGCGGACGGGAACGCGGACGGGCACAACCGGTGGCACGCCCGACAGAGACAACCGGCGGTAACGCCTCGGGAACACCGTCCGAACAGCCGGGAAACGGCAACGGATTCACAACGAAAAGACCGCGATCGATTCTTCGGCGCGCACTCCCGCAACCGTTGGAGGGCTTGCCGTTGTCCTCTCACGAGGTGGCCCGGAACCGAGAAGACGACCCGCTCGGGCAGACGGTAGATTCATCCGTACGATAGGGAGCCGCCCCCGAGCTTCGCACTTCGCACCGTCGCCCTCGCGCCGGTGGCGACCGCCCCGACGAGACGATCTACGAAGGACTTTTCACGTGAACATCCGCTCCCTCACACGAGGCGATGGCGTGGTGATCGGAGCAGCGGTGGTGCTGTTCATCGCCTCGTTCCTCGACCTGGTGGGTATCGACTGCCCGCAGGGCGTCGACTGCTCGAACTTCAGCCAGAACGCCTGGGACGCACTCGGTCTTCTGATGAGCATGTTCATCGCCGGAATCATCGGTGCTGCGCTCATCGTCGTCGGACGCGCCATGCCGGGACGCAAGGTGGCCGGTCTGGACCTCGGTCAGTTCGGTGTCGCCCTGACCGTCTTCGCCCTGTGGACGGCGTTCTGGAACATCATCGACGCGGACAACGCGGGCGCCGGCATGATCCTCGGCCTGCTCTCCACGATCGTTCTCGCCGCGGGCGCGGTCGCCACCCCGCTCGTTCCCGCCCTCAAGGCGCCCCTCGTCGGCGCCCCGAAGCCGCAGGTCGCCTCGCCGTACGGCCAGCCGGGGCACCCCGGCCAGGGTTACGGCTACCCGGGCGCCCAGCAGCAGCCGTACGGCGGCCAGCCGGGTCAGCCGCAGCCCGCGTACGGCGGCCCCCAGCCGGGTCAGCCCGGTCCCGGCCAGCCCTCGCAGGGCGGACAGCCGGGGGCCCCGGGTCAGAAGCAGGACGGCGCGCCCGCCGGTAACTTCGAGCCGTTCTGGTTCGCCGTGCCGGTGGCCCGTCCCCTGTACGGCGAGGACGGCTCGCCGTCCCCGATCGCCGAACTCGCTCCCGGTACCTGGTACTTGGCCGTCGAGCAGCGCGGTCCGGGGCTGGTCGCCCAGACGCAGGACGGCCGTCGCGGTCTGCTCCAGGACACAACCGGCATCCAGCGCGGCTGAGCCACGCGCACAACCGCACCACCGCGGCCCCTCGCCCCTCCTGGGCGGGGGGCCGTCGGCGTACCAGACACAGCATGTGGGCCGGGTAAGGGTTTCACCCGCCCCGAAGCGGCAACACGGACGTCATGGCCTCACGTCAACGCAGTGGAAGCAGCGCAGCAGCCACGATCCTCATAGTGATCGCGGATGTCATGGCCTTCATCTTGGGCCTGTGGATTTTGATGTACCTGCTGGACGCCAACCGCGCCAACGACCTGGTGAACTTCGTCCAGGACGCGGCGCGCTGGCTCGCCGGCTGGTCCTACGACCTGTTCACCTTCGACGAGGCATGGGCACGGGTGGTGTGCGGTTACGGTCTCGCGGCCGTGGTCTACCTGTTCATCGGCCACGCGCTGGCCGGCCGGATCCGTCGGGTCTGACGCGCCGTCAGCATCCGATCGGGTGCGCCGTCAGTACCGGGCCTCAGCCGACCCGTTCGCAGCAGTCCGGCTCAAGTCCGGACGGCAGCCTCTCACCGCTGAAAACCGCCGTGGTCGCCTCGTCCCCCCCGAGCGCGGCCACGGCCAGCAGCAGTGACGCCGCCGTCCAGCTCGTCAACTCCTCGGGCCAGACGGCCTTCTCGCCCTCGAAGACGTAGCCCGTCCAGTACATGCCGCCGTCCGCGCGCAGATGCCTGATGGACTGGAGTACGTCCAGCGCCCGGTCGGACTCGCCCACCACCCAGAGCGCCATGGCGAGTTCACAGCTCTCGCCGCCGGTGACCCACGGGTTGGGCAGCACGCAGCGCACCCCGAGTCCGGCCACGACGAAGCGGTCCCAGCCCTCCTCGATCCGGGCCTTCGCCTGGGGCCCGGTCATCGCGCCGCCGAGGACCGGGTAGTACCAGTCCATCGAGTAGCGGCTCTTGTCGAGGAACCGTTCGGGGTGCTCGCGGATCGCGTGCGCCAGCGATCCGGCCGCCAACTCCCAGTCGGGCTGGGCCTCTTCACGCTCCTCGGCGATGGCGAGCGCGCAGCGCAGCGCCTGGTGCACGGACGAACTTCCGGTCAGCAGCGCCTCGTTGACGGCGGTGCCGTCGGCCTCGCGCTTCCAGCCGATCTGCCCGCCGGACCGCTGGAGCGCCAGGACGAACTCGACGGCGGAGTGCACGACGGGCCACATCCGGTCGAGGAACGCCTCGTCGCCGGTGGCCAGATAGTGGTGCCAGACCCCGACGGCGGGATAGGCGCAGAAGTTGGTCTCGCGACTCAGGTCGGTGGGCCGGGCGGCCTCGCCGTCGTCGTAGGCGGCGTACCAGGACCCGTCCTCGTTCTGATGCCGCGCCAGCCACTCGTACGCGCGCGCCGCCGCCTCGTGTTCGCCGGACGCGTCGAGCGCCATGGCGGCCTCGGTGTGGTCCCACGGGTCGAGGTGGTGGCCGCGAAACCAGGGGATGGCACCGTCGGGGCGCTGTACGGCGAGGATGCCCGCGACGGTCTCGTCGGCCTGATCCGCCGTCAGAACGCCGGGCAGGACGAGGTGTTCGGTGCGGTCGGGGCCGCGACCGGGCAACGTCACTTGCCCTCCGCCGTCGGCAGGTGCGGCTTGGTGGCGTAGGCGACGAAGCTCTTGCCGACGACCGGGTTGAGCAGTTGCTCGGCGAAGCGGGTCGCGAAGGGCTTCTTCATGATGTCCCAGACGAGCAGCTTGTGGTACGCGCGGACGGGCAGCGCCTGGTCGTTGTCCACGCCGAAGGCGCACTTGAGCCACCAGTACGGCGAGTGCAGGGCGTGCGCGTGATGGGTGCCGTACGGCCTGAGCCCGGCTTCCCGCATCCGGCCGAGGAGTTCGTCGGCCTTGTAGATGCGGATATGGCCTCCCTCGACCTCGTGGTACGCGTCGGAGAGCGTCCAGCAGACCTTCTCGGGGCCGTAACGGGGCACGGTCACGGCGATCCGGCCGCCGGGCCGCAGGACGCGGACCATCTCGGCGAGGACGCCCTTGTCGTCGGGGATGTGCTCCATGACCTCGGAGATGATCACGACGTCGAAGGACTCGTCGGGGAAGGGGAGGTTCAGCGCGTCCCCCTCCATCGCGGTGGCGGTGGCGCCGGGCGGCGCCTCGCCCTCCTCCTTCATCGCGGCGAACCACGTGGCGACCTCGCGGATCTCCGCAGCGTTCCGGTCGAGGGCCACGACCTGGGCACCGCGCCGGTAGCACTCGAAGGCGTGCCGGCCCGCGCCGCACCCCAGATCGAGCACCCGGTCGCCGGCGGCGAGCGGGAAACGGGAGAAGTCCACGGTCAGCACGAGTTCCTGCTTTCGCGGTCGGGGTGGAAGTTGGGGGTGGAAGTTCGGGGTGGTCGAAGAGTGGAAGATACGGAGTCGGTCAGAAGGTCGAGGGACGGGGAAAGAACCGCGGCCGGGCCGAGGCCCCCATCAGCGCGCCGCCTCCGCGCGGGCGGCGACGGCCGCGCGGTACAACTCGACGGTGCCCTCGGCGGCGCGCGCCCAGGTGAACCGGCTCAGTACCCGCTCACGCCCCGCGGCACCCAGCCGCTCGCGCAACTCCCGGTCGTCGAGCAGCCTGTTGAGCGCGCCGGCCAGCGCGTCCGCGTCGCCGGGCGGCACGGCCAGACAGGTCTCGCCGTCGGCCCCCGCGACCTCGGGGATCGCGCCGCCGGTGGTGGCGACCAGCGGGGTGCCGGTGGCCATGGCCTCGGCGGCGGGCAGCGAGAACCCCTCGTACAGGGACGGCACACAGGCGATCTGCGCGCCGCGCACGAGGTCGACCAGTTCGGCGTCGGAGATGCCCTTGACGAACTGGACGGCGTCGCCGAGCCCGTACTTCTCGATGGCCCGGTAGACCGGCCCGTCCTCGGCGCGCTTGCCGACCACGACGAGATGCGCCAGCGGATTCGACGTACGCAGCTTGGCCAGCGCCTCGACGAGATGGATCAGGCCCTTGAGCGGCACGTCGGCGCTGGAGGTGGTGACGATCCGGCCCGGTATCTCCCGTACGGCGGGGTCCGGCGAGAACAGGCCCGTATCGGCGCCGATATGGACGACCTGGATGCGGTCGGGCCGTACTCCGAGGTGGTCGGTGATCTCCTGCTTCGAGGTCCCGGAGACGGTGACCACGGCGGGCAGCCGGCGCGCGACGCGCTTCTGCATGCGGGTGAAGGCGTACCAGCGGCGTACGGAGGCACGGGCGCGCCGCCCGTCGGCGGCGTCGATCTCCAACTGCCGGTCGACGGTGATGGGGTGATGGATGGTGGTGACGAGGGGGGCGCCGAGGTCGCCGAGGAGCCCGTAGCCGAGCGTCTGGTTGTCGTGGACGACGTCGAACTCGCCCCGGCGGGCGGCCAGATGACGGCGGGCCCGCAGTGAGAAGGTCAGCGGCTCGGGAAAGCCGCCGGTCCACATGGTGGCGACTTCGAGGGCGTCGATCCAGTCGCGGTACTCGCCGCGCTTCGGTGTCCGGAACGGGTCGGGCTGCCGGTAGAGGTCGAGACTGCCGAGTTCGGTGAGCGGGACGCCTTCGTCGAGTACGGGGTAGGGCTGGGCGCCGATGACCTCGACGCTGTGCCCGAGGCGGGCCAGCTCGCGCGAGAGGTGTCGTACGTAGACGCCTTGGCCGCCGCAGAAGGGGTTGCCCTTGTAGCTGAGGAGCGCGATGCGCAGCGGCCGGTCCGGCGCGCCGGAGGTGGCTGCGGGCCCCGCGGGGGTACCCGCCTCTATGGCCTCAGCGGTCACTCTCGGCCCTCACTTCTCACTTCACTTTCGCCGGAGCGTAACCGCTCGCGTCAATCCGGAACAAGTTCCCGTCGGGTGGACGGGAGGACACAGCGAACCTCGAATCTACCGGCAGGTAAGGATGTGCAGAGGGGCGGCCCGTGGTGATTCGCGCCACGACAGGCCCGTGCGGTGCGGGCCGGACACGGTAACGCGACCTGGTTTCTGACGGTGTGTCAGATACTGCTCGTCGCCGGTCTCCGTGCGGGACCGGTCACCTCGACCGGCGATCGGGGACGAAACCGACATCCGGGCGGGACCGGTGGAGCCGGCGACGGCGTCGGGGCGGTGTCCGGGGCGGCCGAAAAGCGGCCGGTAGAGTGAGCGCGTCGTCATCATGCCCGTACGGGGGGAAGCCGGTGCGAATCCGGCACTGACCCGCAACCGTGAGCCGCCCTCGCAGGCGGCGAGTCGGACCACCCCGGACGCGGACGTGACCGGCTCGCGCCACCGGAAACCGCCGGTGGCCGGCACCGTCGAGGCATACGGAGCCGGAGCCTGGTGCCTCAGCGTGCCTGCCCGGTTCCCGCGTTCCCGCAATCGCATTCCGCAGGAGAGGCTCCACCCGCCATGATCACCGTTCGCCGCCGCGCGGCGCGCAGCGCAGCCGCGTGCGCCGCATTCGCCGTCCTGTGCGTGGCCGCCGTCCCCTCCGTGGCCTCCGCCGCCCCGGCCGCACCCGCCGCCCCGGCCGACGCCTCCGCCGACGAGCAGGCGCCCGCCGCTCCCGCCGCGCCGCCGGTCAAGCTCCCCGCCGGGATGTACGGCACCACGGACCCGACCTACGACGGCGTCTGGCGGCAGTCCCTCGCGATGCTGGCGCAGCGCGCCGTGAACGTCATGCCCGCCAAGTCCGCCGTCAAGTGGCTGCTCGGCCAGCAGTGCGACAGCGGCGCCTTCCCGGCGTACCGCCCCGACCCCACGAAGCCGTGCGACGCGACGACGGTCGTCGACACCAACTCGACCGCCGCCGCCGTACAGTCACTGGCCGCCCTCGTGAAGTACCCCGACGCCATGAACAACGGCATGAGCTGGCTCGCCTCCGCCCAGAACGAGGACGGCGGCTGGGGTTACAGCGCGGGTGCTCCCAGCGACGCCAACTCCACGGCGCTGGTGATAGGGGCACTGGCCGCGGGCGGTGCCCCGGTGGTCAAGAGGCTGTCGACGGACGGCCGGTCCCCGTACCAGGCGCTGATCGGCTTCGCGATTCCCTGCGACGCGAAGGAGGGCGGCGGCGCGTTCGGCTACCAGCCGGACAAGTCCGGCAAACTGCTCCCCAACGCCGATGCCACGGCCGCCGGGCTGCTCGGCGGCGTCGGGAAGCGGATGGTCACGACGGGCGTCGAGCCCGGCCCGGCGCCCGTCTGCCAGGACCTGCACCCGCTCACGCCGGAGCGCGCGGCGCGCAACGGCGCGTCGTATCTGGTGAAGGCGCTCGCCAGGACCGGCCATCTCGACCAGCCGCCCATGCCCGGCGCCGAGGACTCGGCGCCGCTGCCGGACTACGGCAACACGGCGGACGCGGTCGTCGCGCTGACGACGGCGGGGTACGGCGACCAGGCGGCGGCCTCGATGAAGTGGCTGGAGAAGAACTCGGCCGCCTGGGCGAAGGAGAACGGGCCCGCCGCGTACGCCCAGTTGATCTTCGCCGCGCATACGACGAGCACCGATCCGCGTACGTTCGGCGGCACCGATCTGGTCAAGGCGCTCAACGCGACGGGGCCCGCGCCCAAGTGGATCGGGCCCAAGCCGCTGACGACCGAGGAGCAGCAGAAGGTGCTGGCGGAGCAGAAGGAAGAGAAGAACAGCATGTCCGGGAACCTGTGGACGATCGCCATCGGGCTCGTCGCCGCGGCGGCGATCCGGACGCTGTTCGTCATGCGGGCGAAGCGGCGCCGGTCATGAGACGAGTCGTCCTGCTCGTCGCCGCCCTGTTCGCGTTCACCGGCGCGCTGACCGTGCCGGGTGCGGGGACGGCCCACGCGGCCGGCTATCGCTACTGGTCGTTCTGGGAGAGCGACGGCGCGACCTGGACGTACGCCACGCAGGGACCGGCCCTCGCCCGCCCCGCCGACGGCGCGGTCAACGGATTCCGCTTCGCGGTCAGCGCGGACAGCCAGGACGCGGCGAAGCCCCGTGAGACACCGGACTTCGCGGCCGTCTGCGGGTCCACACCCGCGAAGTCCGGCAGCAAGCGGGTCGCGGTGGTCGTCGACCCGGGCACGGAGGCGGACGCCCCGGACGGCGAGAAGCCACCGGCGCCGCTCGCCGGGTGCGCGCGGGTGGACACGGAGGCGACGAGCGCGGACGCGCTGGCGGCGGTGGCGAAGCCGCTGCGCTACAACAGCGACGCGCTGCTGTGCGGGATCACGGGCTACCCGAAGTCGGGCTGCGGCGACCAGATCTCGGGCGACGGCGCGACCCCGACCCCGACGGCTTCCCGCGCCACGGGCGGCCTCCAGAAGGCCGACGAGGACGGCGGAAGCACCCCGTCGGTCGGCATCCTCGCCGGAGCCGCGGCGGTACTCACCCTCGCCACGGCCGCCATCTGGCAGGCCCGCCGTCGCCGCGGCTGACCGGCCCGCCGGACGACACCGGGCTCACGGGACGGGATCACCGCCGGCGCCGGAAGAGGCCTCGGGCGTGGACGGGGTCACGGACGACGGGGGCGGGACGGCGGCTGGCCCCGCCACGAACCGCACCGTCGGCCCCCGCACGGGACCGGACACGGACCGACCCACCGGAGCGATGCCCACCCCGAGACGCCCGACCGAAGCGGACGACCACGCCGCCGAGGCAGGCGCGGGCGCGAGCACGAACGACCCCACCAGCCCGGCCCCGCACGCGCCGCCCGGCACGGGCACAGCCCCGAACCCGGCCCCCGAACGCGCCACCGGCACCGGCCCCACCCCGCGGCACCCCGCCCAGGCCGGCGCGGGCCGGGGCAGTCGGCCGGGGCTCCGTGGTGGCTCCCTCCGGGCGCCCCGGGCCACTCGGAGCAACGCCCTGCACGCCGGGGCCTGGTGGCTCTGGGCGCTGGGGTTGGCCGTGGCCGCTTCGCGGACCACCAATCCGCTGCTCCTCGGGCTTCTCGTCGGCGTGGCCGGTTACGTCGTCGCCGCCCGGCGGACCGACGCGCCGTGGGCCCGGTCGTACGGGGCCTTCGTCAAGCTCGGGCTCGCCGTGATCGTCGTCCGGCTCGTCTTCTCCGCCTTCCTCGGCTCGCCGATCCCTGGCACCCATCTGGTCGTGACGTTGCCCGAACTGCCCCTGCCCGACTGGGCGAAGGGCATCCGGATCGGGGGCCGGGTGACGGCCGAGCAGTTGGTGTTCGCGCTGTACGACGGCGCCAAGCTCGCCACACTCCTCATCTGCGTGGGCGCGGCGAACGCCCTCGCCAACCCGGCCAGACTGCTCAAGTCCCTCCCGGGCGCGCTGTACGAGGCCGGTGTCGCCGTCGTCGTCGCCATGACCTTCGCGCCGAACATGGTCGCCGACGTCCTGCGCCTGCGCACCGCCCGCCGGCTGCGCGGCCGTACGACCGGCGGGGTGAAGGCCGTCCTCCAGATCGGACTGCCGGTCCTGGAGGGCGCGTTGGAGCGGTCCGTCGCCGTCGCCGCGTCGATGGACGCGCGGGGCTACGGCCGGACGGCCGCCGTACCGCCCGCAGTTCGCCACACCACCACCGTGCTCACCCTCGGCGGTCTCCTCGGCGTCTGCGCGGGCACGTACGGGCTCCTCGCCGCCGAAGGCGCCGCCTACGGTCTGCCCCTCCTCGGCCTCGGTCTCGTCGCCGCGCTCGCCGGTCTGCGGCTCGGCGGGCGCCGTTCGGTCCGTACGCGCTACCGCCCCGACCTGTGGGGCGTCCGGGCCTGGCTCGTCGCGGGATCCGGCGCGGCCGTCGCCGTGCTGATGATCCGGGCGAGCGCGTACGACCCGGAGGGGCTGCACCCCGGCGTCGTACCGCTCGTGACGCCCGGTCTGCCGCTCTGGCCCGCCGCGGCCATCCTGCTCGGCCTGCTCCCGGCCTTCGTCGCACCCCAGCCGCCCGCCCTCACGAACAAGGAGAAGACCCGGTGATCCGGTTCGAGCAGGTGTCGGTGACCTACGCCGACGCACCGGCCCCCGCCCTTCAGGGGGTGGATCTCACCGTCCCCGAGGGCGAGTTGGTGCTGCTCGTCGGCCCCTCCGGCGTCGGCAAGTCCACCCTGCTGGGCGCGGTGTCCGGGCTCGTCCCGCACTTCACCGGCGGCAGGCTGCGCGGCCGGGTCACGGTCGACGGCCGCGACACCCGCACCCACAAGCCGCGCGAACTCGCCGATCTCGTCGGCACCGTGGGCCAGGACCCGCTCGCCCACTTCGTCACCGACACGGTCGAGGACGAACTGGCCTACGGCATGGAGTCGTTGGGCCTGGCCCCCGACGTGATGCGGCGCCGCGTCGAGGAGACCCTGGACCTCCTCGGCCTGGCCGAGCTGCGCGACCGCCCGATCGCCACCCTCTCCGGCGGCCAGCAACAGCGCGTCGCGATCGGCTCGGTACTCACACCGCACCCCAAGGTGCTGGTCCTGGACGAGCCGACGTCCGCGCTCGACCCGGCGGCCGCCGAGGAGGTGCTGGCCGTGCTGCAACGCCTCGTGCACGACCTGGGCACGACCGTGCTGATGGCCGAGCACCGGCTGGAGCGGGTCGTGCAGTACGCGGACCAGGTCATCCTCCTCCCCGGGCCGGGCGAGGCACCGATTGTCGGCGAGCCCGGACGGATCATGGCCGTCTCCCCCGTGTACCCGCCCGTGGTGGCGCTCGGCAGGCTGGCCGGCTGGGACCCGCTGCCGCTGTCCGTACGGGACGCCCGCCGCCGGGCGGGCGACCTGCGCGACCGACTCGCGACAAAGGTGCCCCCGTTGGCGGGCGAACCGGCCTCAGGAACCGCCACACCGCCGGCCCGGCCCGGCACTCCCCGTACCGCCCTCGGCCGCCTGCTGCACCGCCGCCCGCAACCCACGCCGGCCACCGACGTCACGGCCGTCACCCACCTGTCCGTCCTTCGCGGACGGATCGAGGCGCTGCGCGGGATCGACCTCACCGTCACCCCCGGCGAGACCGTCGCGCTCATGGGGCGTAACGGCGCGGGCAAGTCCACCCTGCTCGCCACGCTCGTCGGCATGGTCGAGCCCTCGTCCGGCTCCGTCACCGTCGGCGGGCACACCCCGCACCGTACGCGTCCGCGCGAGCTGATCCGCCAGGTCGGGCTGGTCCCGCAGGAGCCGCGCGACCTGCTGTACGCGGACACGGTCGCCGCCGAGTGCGCGGCGGCGGACACCGACGCGGGCGCCGTGCCGGGCAGTTGCCGCGTACTGGTCGACGAGCTGCTGCCGAACGTGCCCGACGGGACACACCCGCGTGACCTGTCGGAGGGCCAGCGGCTGACCCTCGCGCTGGCGATCGTACTGACGGGCCGGCCCCCGCTGCTGCTCCTGGACGAGCCCACGCGCGGTCTCGACTACGCGGCGAAGGCCCGCCTGGTGGACGTACTGCGCGCGCTCGCGGCCGAGGGGCACGCGATCGTGCTGGCCACCCACGATGTGGAGCTGGCCGCCGAACTCGCGCGCCGCGTGGTGATCCTGGCCGACGGCGAGATAGTCGCCGACGGGCCGACGCCCCAAGTGGTCGTCTCCTCACCGGCGTTCGCGCCGCAGGTCGCGAAAATCCTGTCGCCGCAGGAGTGGCTGACGGTCTCTCAGGTCCGACGAGCGCTCGCCACCGTCGCGGAGGAACCGACATGAGCGCCCGACCGGATCCCGAGGCCTACGCCGGCCCTCAGCCCCGACCCGATCCCGAGGCCTACGCCGATCCCGAGGCCCCCGCCGCCGCCCCTCAGCCATCCCCGCCCGATCCCCAGGCCCGCGCCGTACGCCTCGGTCCCCGCTCCGTCGCCGCGCTCACCCTCGTCAGCGTGATCGGCGTCATCGCCTTCGGCTGGCCGCTGCTCGCCGACTCCGCCTCCGGGCTCGCCCACTCCCAGGACGCGCCCTGGCTGTTCGCCGTACTACTCCCGCTCCTGGTGGCCGTCGTCGTCGCGACGATCGCCGACTCCGGTCTGGACGCCAAGGCGGTCGCCATGCTCGGCGTGCTGGCCGCCGTCGGCGCCGCGCTGCGTCCGCTCGGCGCGGGGACGGCGGGTCTGGAGCCGATGTTCTTCCTGATGGTGCTCAGCGGCCGGGTACTGGGCCCCGGCTTCGGCTTCGTCCTAGGCTCCGTCACCATGTTCGCGTCCGCGCTGCTGACGGGCGGCGTCGGGCCGTGGATGCCGTTCCAGATGCTGTCGATGGGCTGGTTCACGATGGGCGCGGGCCTGCTGCCGGGCCCTGACCGGCTGCGCGGGCGTGGTGAGTTGCTGATGCTCGCGGTGTACGGGGCCGTCGCCGCCTTCGCGTACGGCACGATCATGAATCTGCAGGGCTGGACCTACATCGGCGGGCTCTCCTCCGGGATCTCGTTCCGGCCGGGCGACCCCGTCCACGAGAACCTGGTGCGCTTCCTCGCGTACTGCGCGGCGACGTCGTTCGGCTGGGACCTGGGGCGTGCGGTGCTCACCGTCGTACTGACACTGACCATCGGCGCCACCGTCCTCAAGGCACTGCGCCGGGCGACGCGACGGGCCGCGTTCGACGCGGAGGTCACCTTCGAGCAACCGACGAGGGCTCGTACGCCCTGAGCCCCCCGCGTCGGCGCGGTGAGGACCAGTCGAGGACCAGGTGAGGACCAGGTGAGGACCGAACGTCAGGAGCCCGCCTCCAGCTCCAGTTCCCCCACCGTCTCGCCGCCGCTCGTCTCCCCCGTCAGCCGGAACCCGAGCCCCAGGTAGAAGCGTTCGGGCCCGTCCTCACCGGGCTCCCAGGTGGCGGTCAGCCTGGTGCCGCCGCGGCGGCGGATCTCGGCGGCCACGGACTCGACCGCGAAGCGGCCGTAGCCACGCCCCTGTTCACCGGCCGCGATGTTGAGGCGCCACAGTCCCGAGCGGATGTCCTTGCCCGTGCCGTCACCCGCGAAGTCGATGTCGAGGAAGGCCATCAGGAAGCCGACGACCCGGTCGCCGTCGAGGATGAGCCGGGGCCAGGCGGTGTCCTGGTGGACGTACGCCTCGGCGAGGGACTTCGTGACCGGGGCGACGAGATGCTGCTGGTCGGGACGGACCTTCACGCCGATCGCGGCCTCGAAGTTGTCGGGGGTGATCTTCTCCAGTCGGAGCGTGGTCGTCGTCATACGGAAACGATAGAACTCCGGATCAAATGATTTGTCTCAAGTGATTTGGCGCGCGGCCGGCTTCGTACTCCCGTCCCGCACCCCCGGCGCGGTCATGTCGCCCGACCCCTTCCCGTCCGGACTCTCCGCCTCCGGCTCCGGCTCCGCGGCCTTCCGCCAAGGCCATGGCATCGACATCGCCGCCGGCGCCACCCCCTGCAGCCGACGCGGCCCCGACAGGACGTACGTGAGGGTGAAGCCCACGCCCACGACGACCGCTCCGCCCGCCGCGTCCAGCACCCAGTGGTTGGCGGTGGCGACGATCGCGCAGACCGTGAACAGCGGGTGCAGCAGCCCCAGCAGCTTCATCCACAACTTGGGCGCGAGCAGCACGATCACGATCCCGCACCACAGCGACCAGCCGAAGTGCAGCGACGGCATCGCCGCGTACTGGTTGGTGATGGTGGTCATCGGGCCGTAGTCGGGGTTCGCGAGGTCCTGCGGGCCGTGCACGGTGTCGATGTAGTCGAGGCCCGGCATCAGGCGCGGCGGCGCGAGCGGGTAGAGCCAGAAGCCGAGCAGCGCGAGCAGCGTCGCGAAGGCGAGCGAGGCGCGTGCCCAGCGGTAGTCGGCGGGCCGGCGTACGTACAGGACGGCGAGGATGACGAGCGGCACCACGAAGTGGAACGACGTGTAGTAGAAGTCGAAGAATCCTTCCGCCCACTTCGCCTTCACCACGGCGTGGTTGACCCACCGCTCGATGTCGATGCCGAGGGCTTCCTCGATGGCGATGACCTGGTGCGCGTGCGACTCGGCGGCCTCGCGCCCGCCGGTGGCGGCGGCCCGGATGTGCGAGTAGACGGAGTAGCCGACGCGGATGGCGAGGAGTTCGAGCAGCAGGTTCGGCCGGCTGACGAGGCGCCGCCAGAACGGCGCGAGCGGGACGTGTCTCCAGCGCGCGGCGACGGGCTTCGCGTACGTGGTCGGGATCGGCCGCGCGAAGAACGGCGACGTACGCATCAGGAACGGTACGGCGCAGGCGGCGGCCAGGGCCGTGATCAGCAGCACGTTGTCCCGCACCGGGTGCAGGAGCCTCATGTTGGGCAGCATCATCGTGCCCGGCAGCGTCATGACTATCACCACGACCACGGGCCACACGGGCCGGTCGGAGGCGCGCTTGCCGACCCGGCCGACGAGCGCGAGCAGTATCCACACCAGTTGGTGCTGCCAGGCGGTGGGCGAGACCGCGACGGCCACACAGCCGGTGATCGCGACGGCCAGCAGCAGTTGTCCGTCCAGGGCGTAGCGCGCCGCGCGGCGCAGCCCGAGGAAGCAGACGGCGGCGGCCAGCAGGACGAACAGCGCGATCTCCAGCGGCCCTTCGAGGCCGGCCCGCAGGAGCGCGCCGTGCAGGGACTGGTTGGCGAGGCTGTCGGGGCTCTCGCCGAGGCCCGCGCCCGCGAGGTGGCGCGTGATGTACGTCCAGGTGTCGCTCGGCATCGCCACCCAGGCGACGGCCGTGCAGGCCGCGAAGGTGCCGACCGTGGTGAGGGCCTGGCGTCTGCGGCCGGTCAGCCAGAGCAGCGGGGCGAAGAGCAGTACGGCGGGCTGGAGGGCGGCGCCGAGACCGATGAGGATGCCGGGACCGAGTTGGCCCCGGTCGCCGCGCGCGACGAAGAATCCGAGCAGGACCAGCAGCACCGGGATTATGCTCGTCTGGCCCAGATGGAAGCTGTTGCGGACCGGCAGGGACAGCATGAGCAGGCTGATCGCGACCGGCGCGGCGAGCAGTCGCGTACGGCGGGACACCGTGCCCGGCAGGGCGCGTGCCGCGACGACGCCGAGGGCGACGACGAGCAGCAGTGTGCCGAGGGTCCAGGCGACGCCGAGGGCCTGTTCGGCGGCCCGTCCCAGTGGTTTGAGCACCAGGCCGGCGAAGGGTGTGCCGGTGAACTTCCCGCTCTCGTACAGCGAGCCCGACACATGCAGTACGCCGTTGTCCCCGATCCAGGTCTCCAGATCGAGCAGCCGCTCGCCGGGGGGCAGCCGTAGGACGGCCACCGCCTGCCGTACGGCGAGACCGGCCGCCAGTGCCCAGAGCACGGCGCGCGCGACGCCGTACCCGTTCGCCGCCGCCCCGAATCCGCTCCCTGCCGCCGTGTTGCCCCGCACACCCTGCTCCGCATTCGCCACGCCGCGCCGACCCTCCGCTTCCAACCCTCGACCCTGGGTCATGAGCCTCGCATTCCCCCACTGTGGAGACTCAGGCAACCCCCTCTTCGCCTGAGTGTCATCCCTGTTTTGTCCAAATGCCGATGAAAGCACCGATGACACCACAGTCGGAACCACAGTCGGCACCAGGAACCGCACCGGTGGGACAGGCCGTCTGAGGCGTTGGGTTGACGCGCCGGGGGACGGCGCGACGCGGCACGGGTTTCGGGGGGTACGGGGGATGCGAAAGGCTCAACGGGCAATTCTGGTGGTGTGCGCGCTGCTGCTGACGCAGTTGGGGTCGCTGATCGCACCGGCGTACGCGTGCGGCTGCGGCGCGATGGTGCCGGGGCGGCAGGCCACGATGGGGGTCGACCGGGAGACGTCGGTGGTCCGTTGGGACGGCGCCACCGAGCAGATCGTGATGCGTTTCACGGTGAACGGGAACGCGCCGGAGGCCGCGTGGATCATGCCGGTGCCGAGCCGCGCGGATGTGGAACTGGGCGATCCGGATCTCTTCGGCGAACTCGACGACCTCACGGAGCCGGAATACCGCACCCGCCACTACTTCTGGCCGCGCGACGACGACTGGCCGTTCGCCTCGGACGACGACGGCGCGTCGGCCGGCGCGCCGCCGCCGGGCGCCGGGGCGCCCCCGGTCGGAGTCGTCGGCCGCGAACGCCTCGGCGACTTCGACGTGGCCCGCCTGACGGCGACGGACCCCGACGCGCTGCGCGACTGGCTCGAATCGAACGGCTTCGAACTCCCGTCGGACCTGGCCGCCGGGCTCCAGCCGTACGTGGACCAGAAGTGGGAGTACGTCGCGGTCCGGCTGGCCCCGGAGAACGCGGACGCGACCCTGGCCGGCACGCTCGACCCCCTGCGCCTGAGCTTCGCCAGCGACCGCCTGATCTACCCGATGCGCCTCTCCCGCCTGGCGGACCAGCCGCAGTCGCTGGGCCTGTACGTGCTGGCCGACCACCGGATGGAACCGCGCGCGTGGATCGGCGGGGACAAGCCGGAGGTCCGTTTCGCGGGCCGGGTCTCGGCCGGGGACTCACCGGCACTGGGCGAACTGGCGGGCGAGGGGCGGACGTTCCTCACGGCGATCGACCAGTACTTCCCCCGCCCCGAACGCATCGACGCGGACCACGAACTACGCGCGACACCATCGGACACGCCGTACCGGAAGGTGTACTACGACGACGAACTGCGCATGTTCGCGGGCGTCCCGGCGTGGCTGGCGACGGTGGGCGCGGTGTTCGTGGTGCTGATGCTGCTGGTGGTGGGCGGGGCGGTGCTACGGGTACGCCGCCGGGCGGGCGGCGTCTCGCTGCCGCCGCGGTGAGGCTGTCGAAAGGCGCTTCCGGGCGGCGCGGGAAGCGCCCTACTGTGGCGCGGTGACGACTCGGATGATCATTCTCAACGGTGGTTCAAGCTCGGGGAAGTCCGGGATCGTGCGGTGCTTGCAGGACCTGCTGCCGGACCCGTGGCTGGCGTTCGGGGTCGACTCGTTCGTCGACGCCCTGCCCGCGAAGATGCGGGGATCAGGTGAGGGGATCGAGTTCACCGCGGACGGCGGAGTAGAGGTCGGGGCGGATTTCCGGGCGCTGGAGGCGGCCTGGATGGAGGGCGTGGCGGAGATGGCCCGCGCGGGCGCCAGGGTCGTCGTCGACGACGTCTTCCTCGGCGGGCCGGCGTCCCAGCAGCGATGGCAGAAGGCGATCGGCGCACTGGACGTGCTGTGGGTCGGCGTGAGGTGCGACGGCACGGTCGCGACGGCCCGCGAGCTTGCCCGGGGAGACCGGGGCCGTGGGATGGCGGCATTGCAGGCGCAGGTGGTCCACGAGGGCGTGCTCTACGACCTGGAGGTGAACACGACGCGCACGGAATCTCTGACGTGCGCACGCACGATCGCGGCGCGTGTCGGCTGACGGGTTGGGCGTACGGGGCCGGATCGACAGCAGCGGGCCGGGCTCCCCCGACGTTCTACAGACCCAGGTTGGTGACGAAGGCCGAGAAGGAAGGTGCGACCACCCGCCATCGGCACAGAACAGGGTCCGTCCAGAAGTCGCTGCCGACAACGCGGGGGTCCGAGGGGTCGGTCCGGTAGTCGAGCGCCAGGCCGCCGTCGTCACCGGGGTTGCGAGTGATGGCGATCAGCACCGCCTGTTCAACGTCGAGCCACGGCAGTTCGAGCGGGGTGGCGGCCCTGCTTCCACGGGCCTGGCGAAAGAAGGCGGCGTGAGGGTCGTCGGCGAACATGTCCATCGATCGGGACGCGAACTCCATCTGCTCCGGGTTCGATACGAAGACGAGCGGGTCCTCGAACCACGGGACGACCTTCTCCAGCACGGCGTCACCGGGGTGCTGCCACAGGTCGCGTTCGATGAGGGCCGTCAGTTGGCCGGGCAGGACAAGTCCACGGACAGTCGAGTGCGCCATGGCGCACAGCCTCGCACGGCCTGACGGCCCGGCTGCGGCCCGCCCGGTGTCCAGGACGCGGGGCTCCGCCGGGTGGTGGCCGAGCGGCCCCGGATCCGCTCATTCCCCGTCCGAACCGTCCGAACCGTCCGAACGGTCCGGACGGTCCGGCGCCCCCGGCTTCCCGCCGTCCGCCGCAGGGGCCCGTCGCAGCGTGCGGATCGCCGGGATCGCGAACAGTGCCACGCAGCCCGCCAGGCAGGTACCCGCCGACACCAGCAGCAGCCGCCCCGGGGAGGCCAGTGCGAGGGCCGGGCCCGCCAGCATCTGGCCGAGCGCGATCCCGGACACCGAGCCGGCCAACTCGTACGCGGAGACCCGGTTGAGCACCGCCGACGGGGTGTGGGTCTGCACGCTGGTCGCCCACATCACCGACCAGAACGCCAGGGCCCCGCCGCCGAGGGCGTGCCCCGCCAGCAGCACCGGCAGGCCGGCGTCCAGCGCCACGCACAGCGGCAGCACGGTGTACACCGCCATCGCCGCCGCACCGGCGGCCAGCGGCCGGGCCGGGCGCAGCCGTAGCGCCAGCAGGCCGCCGAGCACCGTTCCGACGCCGAGGAAGGAGACCGCCAGGCCGTAGGCGTCCGGGCCGAGCCGGGAGCCGATGAGCGCCGAGCTGAGCGGTACGAGCGGGCCGAAGACCAGCACGCCGTAGCCCATCCAGATGAGGATCACCGCCCACATCCAGGTGCGTGCGCGGAACTCCTGCCAGCCCTGGCGCAGGTCGCGACGGAGTGAACCGCCGGACCGGACGGCGGAGTCGGCGGCGGCCGGGGTGCCCGTGGGCGCGTCGGCCGGAGCGAGCCGGATGAGCGCCAGGCACAGGGCGCTGAGCAGGAAGGTGCCGGCGTCGATCGCGTACACGGTCCCGGCCCCGGTCAACGCGATCAGCAGCCCCGCCAGGGCGGGGCCGATCAGGTGGGCGAGCGCGTCGGCCACCTTCAGCGTGGCGTTGGCGCGCTGCGGCTCGCGGGCGACGAGCGGGACCATCCCGTTCATCCCCGGCAGGAACATCGCGACGGCCGCACCGGCCAGCGCCGTCATCGTCACCAGCAGCCAGAACGGCGGCGGCCCGGCGAAGAACGCGACAGCCAGCACCCCCTGGGTGAGCACCCGGACGAGGTCCGCGCCGACCATCATCCGGCGCGCGCCGAACCGGTCGGCGAAGACCCCGCCGAACAGGACGAGGAGCACGAACGTCCCGGTCCAGGTGCCCAGGACGAAGCCGACCCCGGAGATCCCGTACAGCGCGCCGACCGCGAGCGCGGCGGCCACCGGCATCATCGCGTCGCCGATCTGCGAGACCGTGCGTGCGGCGAAGAAGAGCGTGAAACGCCGGTCCCACAAGGGGGGCCGGGCGGTCTGGGGTCGTGCCTGCGTGGTGGTCACCGCACCGATACTGGTTTGGACCAATCGGCCACCCCAGTGTCTCGAACGACATGATGGGGTACTTTCGCGCCATGCCCCGTCGTCCGCCGCCGAAGACCCCGCTACCGAAGACCTCGCCGCCGAAGACCCCGCCGCCGAAGACCCTCGCGCCGCACCGGGTCGTGGCCCTGCTCCAGCCCCCGCAGTCGACCTTCGCGCTCGCCTGCGCGACCGAGGTGTTCGGCGACCACGGCCCGGCGATCCCCACCCACTACGCGTTCGAGGTCTGCACCGAGCACCCCGGCCCGGTCCCCACCCAGGCCGGCTACGACCTGCTGGTCACGGCGGGCCTGGACGCGCTGGAGCGCGCGGACACCGTGCTGGTCCCCGGCTGGCACCAGGCGCCCGGTACCGGGGTGCCGCCGGCGGTCGTCGCGTCGGTCCGCCGGGCACACGAGCGCGGCGCGCGGATCGTCAGCCTCTGCTCGGGCGCCTTCGTACTGGCCGCCGCCGGACTGCTGGACGGCCGGCGGGCCGCCACCCACTGGGCGCGGGCCGCCGAACTGGCCGCCCGCTTCCCGCAGGTCCGGGTCGACCCCGCGGTGCTCTACGTGGACCACGGCGACGTCGCCACCAGCGCCGGTGCGGCGGCCGGCGTGGACCTCTGCCTGCACCTGGTGAGCGCCGACCAGGGCGCCGCGTACGCGATGCGGATCGCCCGGCAGATGGTGATGCCGCCGCACCGCGAGGGCTGCCAGCTGCAGTACGCCGAACTGCCCACCTCCGGCCCGGTCGCCGACTCGCTGGCCCCGCTGCTGGACTGGCTGACCGGGCGGCTGGACCAGCCGGTCAGCGTCGCCGAGATGGCGGTCCACTCCCAGGTCTCGGCCCGCACGCTGACCCGCCGCTTCACCGAGCAACTGGGCATCAGCCCCGGACGCTGGCTGCTGGACCGGCGGATCGCCGCCACCCGGGCGCTGCTGGAGGAGACCGACCTGCCGGTGGAAACCATCGCGCACCGAGTCGGCCTCTCCTCGGCCGTCAACCTCCGCCGCCGCTTCCACGAGGCGCTACGCACCACGCCGGCCGCCTACCGGCGCGCCTTCCGCGTGGACAAGGCGGTGTAGCGGCGCGGCGCGTACGGCACGGCGCGTACGGCACGGCTGTCCCGCCCCGAAGGCGACGCGCGCGCAGGGTGTCCGCTACTCCAGCCAGATCCCGTCGCGCATGACGACTCTCCCGCGCAGTTCCGGCTCGCCGCGCCAAGCGCGCACGGTCCTCGGGACCACACGTACGTACAGAAAGGCCCCCTCCTCCGCGCGCGGATCCCACCCGAACTTCGCGGCGAACGCCTCCGCCGCGCCTCCAGGCACCTCCTGGTCGGGAAAGCACTCCGCCTCACCCTGAAGAAGCACCACGTCGAAGGTGTCCGGCAGCGCCAGACGCACGCGCGGCTCCGCACGGAGGTTCCGCGCGATCACGGAAGCGGCGCCGGTACACATCCACACCGCTCGCCCGTCCCACAAGAACCACAGCGCCACCTGGTGCGGCCCGTGTTCAGGGTGAGCCGTCGACACCCACACATCCCGCTCGGCAACGAGCCGCTCCAGAGCATCACGCACACGCTCCGCCGTCCGGCGACCGACAATTCCCGAAGTCTCCATGAGAACCGACGCTAGTCAGCGGGCTCGCAGCGCGCCTGAGGCGCAGGACCTACTCCCAGCGACCGATGAGTTCGGCTCCCGCGTGTGGTCAACGTCGTCGAGACAAGCACCTGGATGGGAGCAGCACATGGGACAACTGGCCGTGGTCAACTTCGTATCGCTGGACGGTGTCATGCAATCGGTCCTCTCGGCGGACGAGGACCGGGACGGTGGGTTCGATCGAGGCGGCTGGGTGCTGCCTTATGTCGACGAGGTGGTGGAACGGTTCATGAGCGAGGCCACGGCCGGCGCCGGAGCCCTGCTCCTGGGCCGCAGGACGTACGAGATCTTCGTCGCCACGTGGCCGTATGCCGACATGAACGACCCTGCAGTGGCCGCGATGAACGCGATGCCCAAGTACGTGGCTTCGCACACCCTCAGGGATCTGACGTGGGCGAACTCCACCCTGCTCGGCGCCGATCTGGCGGAGGAGGTCAGCCGGGTCAAGGCCGCGTCCGAGACCGAGACGGTGGTGCTGGGCAGCGGAGGGCTGCTCGGATCCCTGATCGAGTACGACCTCGTCGACGAGTACCGGCTGCTTGTCCTTCCTCTCGTCCTGGGGAGTGGAAAGCGACTCTTCACCGATGGCAGGAGCCCTCGCCGCCTGACCCTCACCACCACGCGACCGACACCGTCCGGCGTCCTGATCAACACCTACCGCCGCCGGGCCATTGCATGAGCTTGCTGCTGCGGCGTCGTCACCGAGCGGTTGACCCACTGACGTTCACAGCGCGGCGACGAAAGCCCGCCAACTCGCGGGCGAGACCGTGAGCACGGGCCCGTCGGCCAACTTGCTGTCCCGGACGGGGACGACGCCCTGCATTCCGGCGAAGGTGGGCGACCACTCGACGCAGTTACCGCCGTCCTGGCCGCTGTGCGAGGACTTCACCCAACTCTCCGGCGCCGGCGTAGCGTTCACAGCGCCGCCACGAAAGCACGCCAGCCTGCGGGCGAAACCGTAAGCACAGGCCCGTCGGCCAACTTGCTGTCCCGGACCGGGACGACGCCGTGTGCCTGGGCGAAGGCGGGCGACCACTCGACGCAGTTGCCGCCGTCCTGGCTGCTGTAACTCGACTTGGCCCAGTCGTGCTGCGGGATGGCAAGGGCGGTCATGATGCCTCCGTAAGCTCAAGAATCAGGTCTGCGGACGCATCCGGCGACAGGGCTGATGCGGTAAGCACATCGTAGGCCCTGGCCAAGTCCCGTACAGAGGACGGTTCGTCGATGACCAAGCCTGACCGGATTCCCTCGGTGTAGACGATCGACGCCCCATCCGGAGTGGTCAGGATCGACATCGCGCCATCCATGAGGCCGTGAGTGGCGGCGTTGAGCGGCAGCACTTGGAGGACGTTGGTGCGCCGGGCCCTCTGGGCCAGCAGCGACGTAAGTTGTTCACGCATCACTTCCTTGCCGCCA
The DNA here is from genome assembly GCF_042670825.1 of Streptomyces sp. NPDC057137. Taxonomy (NCBI): domain Bacteria; kingdom Bacillati; phylum Actinomycetota; class Actinomycetes; order Kitasatosporales; family Streptomycetaceae; genus Streptomyces; species Streptomyces sp. NPDC057137. Next base: position 223,944 of record NZ_JBHUUW010000002.1, read on the forward strand.
ACATTCCGCCTGAGCACCGACTCGCACACGACGACGGAGAAGTAGGGCGGGCTGCCCTTCCGCAGTACCTGTTGCCGAGCCATCCGAGATCCGACCATTGCGGCGATCTCACGTTCGCCGGCCCGAAGGTCCCCCTTCCTGAAGAGCGCTCGTGCGTATGCCGGCGTCTGAAGTAGCCCTGGAACAACGGTCGGTGACCACTCAGTGATCGTAGTGGCGCGCAACTCCACCTCCATCCGGCGTCGCGAATGCGCGGGAAAGTCGTCCGCCCGCGACTTCTCGTACAACGCCTTGAACAGCCCGTCGGTCTCGAATACCTGGTCGAACAACGGCGGCAGGTTGCTGGGAATCGGCCCCTCCCCGCGCTCCAGGCGCGAAATCGTGGACGCGGAAGTGCGCACCTCTCTTGCGAGTTGCTTCTGCGTCCATCTGCCCGCCGGGCGTAACTCGCGCGCGTCGCGCAGGGCCTCGCCGAACTGCCGTCGGGGACTGGTCATGGCATTCGCCCACCTTCCGTCAACTTCCCGCTGACGCCGTGAAGAATTCCGCCGCAACCACCGCCCCGGTAAATCGTGCGGGCCATGACATCAGCGCAGGTCAGAGCAGCCTGCATATGCCGTTACAACCAGACCGCAGGTTGAACCGCGATTGCCTTCCAAAGGTACAGCCATCCGTCGCACTCTGAACACCCTCGATTACTCCCCGTAGAAGGGTGCGACGTGGACCCCGATCCCCCCGCCCCAGATGACCAACTCACCACCCTCGTAGAGGAAGGCGCCTTCTACCGGCTCCGCCCCCACACCCCGCCCGCCGCCGCAAGCGAATACGCGCCGGTGACGGACGACCTCCTCCGACACGTTCTCCACGGACTGAAAGGCCTGCCGGAATGACCCGCAGCGAATCGCGTCAATTCCTTTCCCAGCTCTCCGAAGCCATCGGCGTGGACGGCGTCGTCGTGGTCCGGAAAGTCGAACCGGGGCCGGAGGGGGCCGACTTGAGCCCCGGTTCCGTGCTCAGTTGGCCGCCGTGCGAATGCGGGCACCCCAAGTGCCCCGACTACCAACCCGGTTCAGCCGCCGAAGGGCTCAGAGCGCGGGTCGCGGAAAGGAACCGGCTCAGCCGACGCGACGACGGGTAACCGTCACCGGCCCCTACGGGCTCACCCGGACACGTGCGATGTGGTCCAGCATCGCGTCGAGCGCGACCTCCAGCGGGCGGACCTCCCGCTGGATCTGGGTGAGCAGCAGCCCGCCCTGGAGCGCGGCGAGCGTGGCCAGCGCCAAGTCGTCCGGGTCGGCGTCGAGTTCGCCCCGGGCGTGCATCGCCGTGAGGCCTTCGCGGATCGCGGACTCCCAGCGCAGGAACCCCGAGGCGACCGCCAGCCGCGCCTCCGGGTTGTTCTCCGCGACCTCGGTCCCCAGCGTGCCGATGGGGCAGCCGCCCCGGCATTGCAGACGCCGCTGGTACTCCACCAGGGCGTCCCGCCAGCCCCGTAGGCCCGCCATCGTGTCCAGACGGGTGAAGTGCGGCTCCTGCATCTCCAGCACCGCCTCCGTCTGGAACTCGATCACCGCCAGGAGCAGCGCCTGCTTGTCCGCGAAGTAGTGGTAGATCTGCGAGCCGCTCACGCCGGCCGCGGCCCGTAGGTCCTCCAGCGTCGCCTCGGTGAGGCCGCGCTCGTACATCAGCTGGGCCGCCGCCGCGACGATCCGTCGGCGGGTGGCGCGGCCCTTCGGGGTCAGCGGCTTGGCGGGGTCCTTCTGCCGGGTCTCGGTCGTCATGGTTCCAGCATAGAAGATTTTGGAGTGGACAACCCATTTTTTGCCGAGCAATCTGGAACACACAACCCACTCCGGCCCCTCCCCGAGCCGGAACTCCGGAAGGTGCACCATGGAACTCACCGGCAAAGTCGCCCTGATCACCGGCTCCACCGGCGGTATCGGCTCCGAGACGGCCCGCATGATCGCCGCGTCGGGCGCCCACGTCGTCATCACCGGCCGCAACCCGGAGCGCGGCGCGGCCACCGTGAAGTCGATCTCCGAAGCCGGGGGCAGCGCACGGTTCGTCCCTGCCGACCTCACCGACCTGGCCTCGCTGCGCCGTCTCGCCGGGGAGGCCGGTGACGTCGACATCCTGGTCAACAACGCCGCGATCTTCCCCGGCGGGCCGACCACGTCGCAGGACGTGGAGACCTTCGACACAGCCCTCGCTGCCAACATCCGGGCCCCGTACTTCCTGACCGCCGCCCTCGCACCGGGCATGGTCGCCCGTGGGTCCGGCAGCATCATCAACATCAGCACGATGGCCGTGCAGGTGGGGATGGCCGGGCTGTCCGTCTACGCCGCGACAAAGGCGGCGCTGGAATCCCTCACCCGCACGTGGGCGGCCGAGTTCAGCCCGGCCGGCGTGCGTGTCAACACCGTGGCGCCGGGCCCCACCCGTACCGACATGGTGATCGGTTCGATGGGCGAGGAAGGCGCCCAGCAGGTCGCGAAGACGACGCTGCTCGGCCGCCTCGCGACCCCCCGCGAGATCGCCGAGGTCATCCACTTCCTCGCCACCGAGCGCGCCGCCTACGTCACCGGCGCCACGATCGCCACGGACGCCGGCCGTACGGCGGTGTAGTCGAACGGCGGCCGGGCAGGCCGGACGCCGCGTACCGGACTCCGCCCCGGCCGCACGCGCTACCCCCCGGCCACCGGCCCACGCGGCGCACTCGCCTGCCAGGCCGTGAACAGGGGCACCTCGCCCGTGCCGTCCAGGACCACCACGCCGAACGGCCGGTCGAAGGCGACCGGCACCACGCGCGGCGGCCGGGCTGACCCCGCGCGCATCGCGATCACCGTCACCGCCGCCGCCTCGACGCCCAGTTCGGCGACCTTCACCACCGCCTCCTGCACGACCCTCTCGATCTTGAGCCGTTCCGGTGACAGCCCCGAGAAGTCCGCGGCGTCACTCGTCGCGCACGTCACTCCGAGCGCCGCCAGTTGGGGCGCGATCTCCATCGTCGTACGGAGTTCGAGCCGCGGCAGCGCGAGGGCGATCATCTCGGTGTCGAGCGGCGCGCGGCGCGACTCGGGCGCCCACGCGGCGGGCAGGACGTCCGCCGCCCTCGCCCCTTCCTCCCCCAGCACGAACCGCACCCGCACGGCGGACTTCCCGCCCTCGCAGCGCAGTTCGACCACGTGCGCGCCGTCCACCGTCCATCCGGAGCCCGCGCCGAGGTGCTGGTGCATGGTCGGTACGTCATGTACCGATCCGGCCGCGTCCGTGAAGGGCCGGGCAGCGGTGGCCCGCGCCTCGAAGGGGGTGTACCAACGCGCCTTCAGCGCAAGGACGTTGACGAGCGCGAGCAGCGTGCTCTCGTCGATGTCCACGGGCAGCTTCTCGATCAGCCCGCCGGTCGCATCCCGTACCCAGGCGTCGATCTCGGCCGGATCCATGTGCCCGAAGCCGATGTCCGGAAGCGCTTCCCGGTACGCCCGGTAGACCGGGACGCGGCTCCATACCCGTGTGGCCACGCCCAGTTGCTCGGTCCGGGCGAGCGCGCGGGCGCTGTCGGTCACGGCCTCGGCGACGCCCGCCCCGTCACCGAGCCCCAGCAGCGCCTCCAGCTCACCGGCCGTCTCGCCGCGCGCCCCGGCGGTCACCGCGCCGAGCGCCAGCCACAGCCCGGCGGGCGAACAGACGAAGTCGCCGTCCACACCGCCGCGTTCACCCTCACCGCGTACCCGCAGCCACCGCTCGGCGAGTGTCTGCATCGCCCCGGCATATGTCGTCAGTCCTGTCGCCTGTCCCATGCGGTGAGCGTACGACGGATGCCGCGACACGCGCCGAGACGGGGACGGCCGCGGTCCCAACGCGGCCGTCCCCGGGTTCTTGGATGCTCCCTGCCTCAGATCCGGAGCAGCCGCTCCGTGACCTCGCGGTAGCTCCGCAGCGCGAGCCGCAGATCCTCCGTGTCGGCCGTCGACTTGCCGTTCCTGTCCCCGTGCGCGTCCCAGCTGTCGCGCAGGGTGCGGGGCTGTTCGGCGAGGGCCGTCGTGAGGCGCTTGGCCGCCTCCTCCAGTACGCCCGCCGCTTCCTCGACCGAGCGCCTGGGCCCGTCGATGAAGGTGGACAGGGCTTCCTGGAGGCGCAGGTTCAGCTTGTCGCACTCGTCCTGGGGGATCAGCCGGGGCGTCTGCGCGGGTGTGTCCTCGGGCGTCCGGCCGGGCGCGGTCTCACGCACCGGTGCAGTCTCACGCGCCGACGCGGTCGCGGTCGTGGACGTGGACGTGGACGTGGAGGACGTCGGCGCGCTCGACTTGCCGGGTGTGCTCGACCTGCCGGGTGTGCTCTTGGGCGTCGTGACAGGCGCGTGCACCGGGTGCACGGGGTCCTGGACCGGCCCCGCGAGCGGGTCCTTGTGCGGCTCCTTCTCCGTCGCACGGGCTGTCCCGGGCGGCGTGGCGGGGGCGGACGCGAGCGGCGCCGAAGCCGGCGTGGCCGGCGGTGTGGCGGGCGGCGTCATCGGCGGTGCCGTGGGCCGCGCGGGCCGGTGGCCGGCGTCGCCGCCGGCAGCGGCGGCGGTCTCCGACTCGGACAGCGGCACGACGGGCGTCGCGGGCTTGCTGCCACGCTCACTCCGGAGCGCGGGCTCCCCCTTACCGGACTTCGCCTGCTGCTCCTGCTTCTGCTCGGGGTCGTACGGGTCGTACGTCATCACACGCCACTTCCTTTGGGCCTCAGTGCGGGATTCCGGCCGGGGATGCCCGGACGGTGCCGGGGGCTGTCCTCCTTGGAGTCCAGGACCAGCCGCTCGAAGAGCTGACGCGCCTCGACCATCGCCTCGCGCAGTTCCTCGGTACTCGCGCCCTGGCCCGCTTCCGAGGCCGCGTGGTGCACCCGGCGGTAGCCGTCCACCTGGTGCGCGTGGTGCACGGAGAGGGCGTCGACGTGTTCGGTGTGCTGCTCGGCGTCCGGGAAACCCCGGTCCGAGGCCAGCCGGGAGATCAACTTGTCCGCCTCGACGACGGCCTGTCGCGGGGAGTCGACGAAACGCTCCTGAAGACCGGCCCAGTGGGCGACGTACTGGTCGCGTGCCTCGGCGGGCAGCGGGCGCGGACGCAGGTCGCCGTGGCGCTTGACCCGCTCGGTCAACTCGGTCTCGGCGGCCTTGACATCACCGTGGTGCCGGTTGACGGCGCGCTCGTACTCGGGGCCGAACCGCCGCTTCAGCCCGCCGCGTCCGCCACCTTTGCCGGTCCCGTACAGGACGGCGGCGACAGCGATGGCGATCACCACGATCAGCGCGACGACGATCAGGACAGTGGACATGATTGCCTTCCTGGATTCGACGATTCGACTCGTGTCTGGTGAAAGGGCGCCTCGGAGAGTCGGGTTGCCCGGAATCGGCCGGCCAAACAGCGCGGCACCGCGATAGAGAGATGACCATGAACTGGAACGTCCGCCCCGAGTTCTTCGGCACCTCCGACGCCACCCGGCTGCGCCGCGACTACTACGCCGAGGTCGCGAGCCGCTACTGGCGGCGCCCGGCGACGGAGGCGGAGATCGACGAGGGCCTCGCGGACGACCCGCCCGACCGACTCACCCCGCCCACCGGCGAGTTCGTCGTCGGGCGGTACGAGGACGTGCCCCAGGCGTGCGGCGGCGTACTGCTGCTGAACGGCCCCACCTCACGTACGGCCGAGCCGACCCGGGTGGCCGAGCTGACGCGGGTGTACGTCCGCCCCGCCGTACGCGGCACCGGCGGCGGTCGCGCGCTGCTCGCGGCCCTGGAGGCGGCGGCCCGCCGGCTCGGCGCGACGCGGATCGTGCTCGACACCCGGCTCGACCTCGTCGAGGCGCGGGGTCTGTACGCCGCGTGCGGCTACGCGGAGATCCCGGCGTACAACGAAGGCCCCTACTCCGAGATCTGGTTCGGCAAGGACCTCACGGACGCGCCGTAACCGGGCCGGGGACTCACACCGAGTGGTCGCCGCGCGGCGAGTGATCACCACGCGGCTCCGCGCCGTCGGGCCGTTCCGCGTCCGACCCGCACAGCTCGCCGCTCAACTCCTCCACCAGCTCCACCAGATCGGTCGGCCGGTCCGGCCCCCACCAGTCGCCCAGCATCTCGGCCAGCGACTCCTCCCGCGCCCGTGCCAGCACCGTCGCCACGTCCAGGCCGTGCTCGGTGAGGACCAGCTCCACCCCGTCGCGGCGGGCCAGGCCGCGCTCCTCGATCTGCCGGGACGCGTCGTTGATGACCGACAGCGGTACGGGGACGGTTTCGGCGAGGCGGGCGGGTTCGACCACGCCGTGGCGTCTGATGCGCAGCAGCATCCAACTGGCCGCCGGGAGCAGGTCGTACCCCGACCTCTCGGTGATCTTCTCGTAGATGTGCCGACGCCCCTCGCGGGTGCCCAGTACGGACAGCATGCGGGCGCACTCGTCGCGCGAGGAGCGTTCGACCGGGTTGCTGGCCAGGGTCTCGGTGACCTCGGGGGCGGTCACCGAGCCGCGCAGCTTGTCCTCCTTGAGGAACCAGGCGACGACGAAGGCCACGAGGACGACGGGCACGGCGAACAGGAAGACGTCGGTGATGGACGTCGAGTACGCGTTGAGCACCCCGGCCCGCATCGCGGGCGGCAGGTCGCCCACGGAACGCGGGTCGGACGCGAGCTGTCCCGGGCTCACGCCCGGCGGGAGCCGCTGCCCGGCGAGGGAGTCGGTGAGCTTGTTCCGCAGCAGATTGGTGAAGATCGTGCCGAAGATGGCGACGCCGAACGAGGCGCCGATGGAGCGGAAGAAGGTCGCGCCGGAGGTGGCGACGCCCAGGTCCTCGTAACGTACGGAGTTCTGCGCGACCAGCACGAGCACCTGCATGACAAGTCCGAGACCCGCGCCGAAGACGAAGAAGTACGCGCTCATCTCCCAGGTGCCGCTGTTCACCTTCAGCTGGTGGAGCAGCAGCAGTCCGATCGCGATGATGCCCGTGCCGGCGATCGGGAAGACCTTCCAGCGGCCCGTACGGCTGACGATCTGCCCGGACCCGGTGGAGGTGAGCAGCAGCCCGAACACCATCGGCAGCATGTGCACACCCGACAGGGTGGGGGACACGCCCTGCACGATCTGGAGGAACGTCGGCAGATAGGTCATGGCGCCGAACATGGCGAAGCCGACGATGAAGCTGATGACGCAGACGAGCGCGAAGGTTCTGATACGGAAGAGTCCGAGGGGCAGTACGGGCTCCGCGGCCCGCCGCTCCACCCGGATGAAGAGGACCAGCAGGATCACGGCGAGGACGGCGAGGCCGATGATCTGGGCCGAGCCCCAGGCCCAGGTGGTGCCGCCGAGCGAGGCCACGAGGACGAGGCAGGTGGCGACGGCGGCGATGAGGAAGGTGCCGAGGTAGTCGATGGTGTGCTTGGTCGAGCGCACCGGGATGTGCAGGACGGCGGCGATGACGGCCAGGGCGACGACGCCGATGGGGAGGTTGATGTAGAAGACCCAGCGCCAGCTCAGGTGCTGGGTGAACAGTCCGCCGAGCAGCGGGCCCAGGACACTGGTGGCACCGAAGACGGCGCCGAACAGGCCCTGGTACTTGCCCCGTTCGCGCGGCGAGACGATGTCGCCGACGATCGCCATCGACAGCACGATGAGCCCGCCGCCGCCGAGGCCCTGGAGGGCGCGGAAGATGATGAGCTCGGCCATGCTCTGGGAGACGCCGCAGAGGGCCGACCCGATCAGGAAGATGACGATGGCCGCCTGGAAGAGCTTCTTGCGGCCGTACTGGTCGCCGAGCTTGCCCCACAGCGGGGTGGCGGCGGTCGAGGCCAGCAGATACGCGGTGACGACCCAGGACAGATGGTCGAGGCCGCCGAGGTCGCTGGCGATGGTGGGCAGCGCGGTGGAGACGATGGTCTGGTCGAGCGCGGCGAGCAGCATGCCGAGCAGCAGGGCGCCGATCGAGACGAAAATGGTCCGCCGGTTCTGGCCTTCGCCGGGGACCGGACTCGTGGGCGGGGTGCTCACTTCCTGAGCCATCGGCATCTCCTCGGGTCTGCGTCTGCCCCCATCCTGGTTGTTCTGCTCATTTATGGCCTGTTATGTCCTGCCGAACGCGGTCGGCGGGCGGGACGGACCCCCGTCAACCGGCGCGGGGCCGGGCTGCATAATCGCTGACAGCCCAAGGGAGGGGACCCACATTGACCGGACAGCTCTGTCCCGAATGCGGTACGCCGCGGGACGCGTACGGCCGATCGGGCGCCGGCTGCGACTGCTCGGAGCGGGCGGCGATAGCGGCGGCCGAGGACTTCGACCCGCTGCGGATACGGCCGTACGTGGCGCTGGAGGAACCGGACGGGGCCGCACCGACCGTCGCGCAACCATTGCCGCCGCTGAACGAGGGGGGCGACCGGTCGGAGGGCACCGACCCGACCGAGACGATGCGGTTGACGCTGCCGGGGCTGCGGACGACCGCGCCGGGCGCGGCGGCGGATCCGGAACGGACGGGTGGGCGCAGGACGTTCGCGATGGTGGCGCTGGCGGCGGCGGCCGTGGCGGTGATCGGTACGGCGTCGTTCGCCGGGGGGCTGTTCACCGGGGACGACGGGGGTGACGAGGCGACGTCCGATCTGAACTCGGGGCTGCCGACGGCGAGTGCGCGGCCGGATCCGTCGGCTTCGGCGTCGGCTTCGGCGAACGCGTCCGCGTCGAAGCCGGCGTCAGGTTCGGCTTCGGCTTCGACTTCGGCAGTCGCGTCCGGGTCGAAGCCGGCCACGAGCGGGCCGCCGTCATCGACGGCGAAGCCCGGCGCGGCGGGCAAGCCCGCGGCGGAGACACCGCGGCCGGACGGCGCGAAGACGACGCAGGGGGCGGGGGCCGGGGCGGACCTGCGGCGCGGGGACAGCGGGGCGGAGGTCGAGGAGCTTCAGCGCAGGCTGTCGGAGGTCTGGCTGTACAACGACGGGTACGACGGCCGGTTCGGCGAACGCGTGGAGGCGGCGGTCCGCGTCTACCAGTCGTACAAGAGCATCGAGGGTGACCCGAGCGGCGTGTACGGCCCGAACACCCGGCGCGCGCTGGAGGCGGAGACCAGCGGGAACGGCAGGACGCAGGGTGGTGGGGGTGGCGGAGGTGCCGGCAGGCCGGGCGGGGGAGAAGACTGGGGCCGGGACTGAGCGGCTCTCGATCGAACCGGGCTGGCGTGATCCCGTACCCACTTTGTATAGTCGTTGAACAAAGCGGTTCCCGTCCGTATCCCTGACCGGCGGGCGGGAGCCGCTCTTGCCTGTGCTCATCCCCTGCTTGGAGTCCGCCGATGCCGGCCAACGCCCCGACCACGACGACAACCGTCCTGACCGCCCGCGCGCTACTGCTCGACATGGACGGGACCCTCGTCAACTCCGACGCCGTCGTGGAACGCTGCTGGCGCCAGTGGGCGATCGAGCACGGCCTGGACCCGGAGGAGGCCCTGAAGGTCGTCCACGGCCGCCAGGGCTATCTGACGATGGCGGTACTGCTGCCGGACCGGCCGATGGAGCTGAACCTCGCGGACAACCGCGTGATGCTGGCACAGGAGACGGCGGACCTGGACGGGGTGGTCCCGATCGCGGGCGCGCCCGCGTTCATGGCGGCGATCGCCGAGCTGCCGCACGCGCTGGTGACCTCGGCGGACGAAGCGCTCGCGACGGCCCGCATGACGGCGTCCGGCCTCCCGATCCCCCTCACCCGCGTCACGGCGGAACACGTCTCGGCGAGCAAGCCGGACCCGGAGGGCTTCCTGAAGGGCGCCGCGCGACTGGGCGTCGACCCGGCGGACTGCCTGGCCCTGGAGGACTCCGACGCGGGCATCACGGCGGCGCGCTCGGCGGGGATGCGGGTGCTGGGGGTGGGCCCGCGTGCGGCGTCACTGTCCCCGACGGCCCACACGCACGACCTGACGGACGTACGGGTGACGACGCTGCCGGACGGCACGTTCCAGGTCCACGTGGGCGGGTAGCTCTCCCGCCCTTCCCGATGCCCGACCGCGCGCCGCGAGCGTTTGTCTGCGACATTTCGCTCATACGACCCCTCGGTGCGGAGGACCCTCATGTCGCTCACGGATGCCCACGAGGTCACACTCATCGCGGATCGGTCGGCGATCGGCCGACTGCTCAGCGGCTACTTCCGCGCTCTGGACAGCAAGCGCCTCGACACGGCCTGGGCCGAGGCCACGTTCACGGCCGACGCCGAGCTGAACTTCCCACCGGACCGGGTGGCGGAGGGGCGTGCCGCGGTCCTGGAGCTGACCCGGCAGATCGCGAGCTGGTGGAAGGCGACGCTGCATCTGACGACCGACCACCTCGTGGAGACCGACGGAGACACGGCCTCTCTGCACGCGAACCTGTCCGTGACCCACATTCACTTCGACGACGACCCGCGCCCGGAGGTCACGAACTTCGTGCTGGGTGGAGTGTGCGACCTGGCATGCGTTCGCACACCGCGGGGGTGGCGCATCGCCAGGTTCACACTGCGGGAGGTCTGGTCGCTCGGAGACCCGCCGGCGGTGGTACTCAAGGACGGCCACTGACGCGCACCACCCGCCACGGCGCGGACACACGGGCCGCAGGCCCGTCGTACCGCCGCGGCGCAGGTACGCCCCGTCCACACCGCACCCCGACCACGGACGCACGCCCTCCGGAACCGCCCGCAAGCGGACGCGAGCTGCGGCCCGCCAGCGTCCTGCCTGGGCGCCGACACGCCCGCAGGGCGCACCGCAGACCACCCACACCCGGCCACGAGCGCAAGCCCACCGCCCGACCCGGCGCCCACCGCCCACAAGCGGACACGGACCGCAAGCCCGCCAGCGCCCCACCGGAGCGCTGATACGCCCACAGGGGCCACCGCAGACCACCCACACCCGGCCACGGACGCAAGCCCACCGCCCGACCCGGCGCCACCGCCCGTCAGCCCCCGGGGGCTGACGGCGCGGGTACGCGCGACGGAAGTCCGGCCTTCGGCTCGCAGGGCGAACCGCCGACCCGGCGGAACCGCCCGTAGGGCGGGCACGGGCCGCAGGCCCGTCGCACCGCCCGCCACCCCCGGAGGCCCCGGGGGCCTGGGGCCCACCCCAGTTTCGGGAAGGGGCGGGAACGGGGAAAGAACAACGCCCCACGCCGCACCCCGGCACGGACCGCACCCCCGTCGCACTACCCGCCACCCCCGGGGGCCCGGGGCCCGCCCCGGTTTCGGGAAGGGGCGGGCACGGGGAGAAAACAGCGCCCTACCCCCGATGCACCACCCCCCGCGCCACCAGCTCCAGCACCACACTCACCGCCACCGCCTGCACCGCCATCAACGCCACCAGTACGAACAGCTGCACCGCCCCCGCGAACAGCGGCGACGCACCCCCCAGCAGCATCCCGACGAACGCGCCCGGCAGCGTCACCAGCCCCACCGTCCGCGTCTGGTCCAGCCCCGGCAGCAGCGCGTCCGCCGCCGCCGGGCGTGCCACCTCCAGGCGGGCGTCCCGGTCGGGCAGGCCGATCGCGAACCCGGCCTCCACCTCGCCCCGGCGCGCGCCGAGTTCGTCCAGCGCGCGCCGCCCGCCGAGCACCGTCGCCGTCAGCGCGCCGCCGATGAGGATGCCGGTGATGGGGATCAGGGCGATGCCCTTGACCGGTACGAGTCCGGTGAGGAGCAGCACCGCGACCACCGGCGCCACCCCCGCCCCGATGGGCACCGCGGCCCACCACCACGTCCCGTTCCCCGTGATGCGGCGCCCTGCCGTCCGTACCGCCACCGTGTACATGAGCGCGATGAAGGCCAGCAGCGCCGGTACGGACCCGACGACCCACCCGATCACCAGGGCGACCACGCCGAGCTGAACCGCCGCCCGTACCCCCGCGGTCGCGATCTCGCGCGCCCGCCCGAGGTGCGCGACCGCCGCGGTCCCGGCCGCCGCGACCAGCAGCACCGCCAGGACGAATCCGAACGTGACATCAACCTTCAGCAGCATGTTCCCCACCCAACCCCAGTCCGTGGCGGACATTCTGCCCGTACGTCAGATAACGCCCACATATGAGGCGTTGACGCCGCCCAAACCCTGACGACAGAAGTCCCGAAACTCTTGATGTGACGTGCCCATGTCGTCACCCTGTTACCTGGTGCCCACCTCACAGCAATCCGGCACCGCAACGATGGGCGCTCGGGTCCGGCCCCACACGGCTCCGAACGGTCAGCTTCCCCCCACGACAAGGGAGTTCGCATGTCAGGTATCTACGCGCGTCAAGGCCGTCCCGCCGGGCGAATAGCCGTCATCGCCGCGTCCGCCGCGCTGTTCTCGGCCACCGCGCTGCTCGTCGCCCCGACCCCTGCCCAGGCATCCCCGCCCACGCCCATCGCCGCCTCCACGGCGCGTACGTACCTCGGTCAGCTGACCGTGCGCGCCGAAGGCTCCACCAGCGGCTACAGCCGCGACCTGTTCCCGCACTGGATCACCCAGTCGGGCGCCTGCGACACCCGGGAGACCGTGCTCAAGCGCGACGGTTCGAACGTCGTGACGAACTCCAGCTGCGCGGCGACCAGCGGCAGTTGGTACTCCGAGTACGACGGCGCCACCTGGACCGCCGCCAGTGACGTGGACATCGACCACATGGTTCCGCTCGCCGAGGCGTGGACCTCCGGCGCCAGCGGCTGGTCGACCGCCCAGCGTCAGTCCTTCGCCAACGACCTCGGCAATCCGCAGCTGATCGCCGTCACCGACAACGTCAACCAGTCCAAGAGCGACCGCGACCCGGCGGAGTGGATGCCGCCGAGCGCCTCGTACCACTGCATGTACGCCCGTATGTGGGTGGACGTGAAGCACGCCTACAGCCTGACCGTCGACTCGGCGGAGAAGAGCAAGCTCCAGAGCGTCCTCAACGGCTGCTGACAACCGGCTACGACAACTCCGGCAGCAGCCCCGACCACAGGTCGTGCTGCCTGTCACAGCCCGGAACCTGGTCGGCCCCCTCCGTCGTTCCGTACCGTACGGGGCGACGGAGGAGGCACCATGACCGGGCTGCGCCTGGGACCACTGCTGCGCTATGTCGACGGGGAATCCGCCGGCACGGCCACGATCTGGGTCGAGACGGACCGGCCGTGCACGGCCGAGGTCCGCTGCGAGGGCGGCGCGTACGGCTCGTCGCACACGTTCCTGATCGCCGGGCACCACTACGCCCTGATCCCGGTGACCGGGCTCACCCCCGGCACCGCGGTCGCGTACGAGGTGCTGCTGGACGAGGTACGGGTCTGGCCGCCCGAGGACTCCCCGTTCCCGCCGAGCGTGATCCGTACACCGGCCACGTCCGCGACGGAGCACCCCGCAGACACCACTGCGAACGCCCCCGAACTCCACGTCTCCTTCGGCTCCTGCCGCTGGGCCTCCGCGCCGGTCGGTGAGCCCGACCCGGTCGGCCCCGACGCCCTCCACACCCTCGCCGCGACCCTCACGGCCGACCCCGGAGCCGTACGCCCCGATGTGCTGCTCCTCCTCGGCGACCAGGTGTACGCCGACGAGACGTCGAAGACGACGCGCCGCTGGCTGGCCGGGCGCCGCGATCTGGCCGAGCCGCCCGGCGCGGAGGTCGCCGACTACGAGGAGTACACCCACCTCTACGACGAGTCGTGGAGCGACCCCCAGGTCCGCTGGCTGCTCTCCACCGTCCCGAGCTGCATGATCTTCGACGACCACGACGTGATAGACGACTGGAACACCAGCGCGTCCTGGGTGGCGGAGATGCGTACGAAGCCGTGGTGGCGGGAGCGCATTCTCAGCGGCCTGATGTCGTACTGGGTGTATCAGCACCTCGGCAATCTCTCCCCCGCCGAACTGGCCGCGGACAAGCTGTACGCCGCCGTACGCGCGGAGCCTGACGGCACCGAACGGCTGCGGGAGTTCGCCGCCGAGGCCGACGCCGATCCGGCCTGTGTGCGCTGGAGTTACCGCCGCGACTTCGGCCGGACGCGACTGCTGATGGTCGACTCGCGGGCGGCCCGCGTCCTGGCGGAGGGGCACCGGGAGATGCTGGACCCGGAGGAGGCGCGGTGGCTACGTGACCAGGCGCTGACCGATCCGGGCGAGCGCGACCACCTCCTCATCGGCACCTCCCTGCCCTGGCTGCTGCCGCCGCTGGTGCACGACGCGGAGAGCTGGAACGCCGCGCTGGCCGGGGGCGAGCGCGGGCAGCGATGGGCGCGCTTCGGCGAGAAGCTGCGCCGGGCGGCGGACTTGGAGCACTGGGCGGCGTTCCCGACGTCGTTCGAGAAGCTGGCGGGGCTGATCGCCGAGGTGGGCAGCGGCCCCGACGCGCCGGCCACGGTCTGCGTGCTGTCGGGCGATGTGCACCACGCGTACGTCGCCGAGCCGGTCTGGCGCACGGAGCAGCCGGGGTCGCGCGTCGTCCAGCTCACCTGCTCCCCCGTGCACAACTCCATCCCGCTCTCGATACGCCTCGGCTTCCGGTTCGGCTGGAGCAGGGTGGGCCGGCGCCTGGGCCGCGCCTTCGCGCGGCACGGACGGGTGGCCGCCCCGTCCGTCACGTGGGGGAAGACCGGCGGTCCCTGGTTCGGTAATCAGCTGATGACGCTCACGTTGCGGGGACGCGCCGCGCGGCTGAGCCTGGCCCAGGCGCGGGCACAGGCCGGGGAGCAGAATGCCGGGGCGCGGCTGGTGACCGTCGACGAGCGGGAGTTGGCCCCGAAGTGACGCCGGGGAACGTCGGGGTGGCCTCGGAGCCGTCCGTACGCCCCTTTTGACACCCCATCATCCCTATTCATCGACCAATGCCCGGTTCCTCCGTACCGGGCATTGGTCTGCCCATGCCCTGCCGAATGGGATCTCCGTCGCAGTCGCGACAAGTCGACCGAAAGAAGCAGGTCAGGCGCCATGGCCCAGCTTCGCTCCGGAGAACGGGCGTTCGGCCGAGAAACAACCGTTGGCGGGATGTTGAACTTGCAAGCATTCCTTAGGGCTGCCTAACGTGAAGGGGTTCTCGTCGGTTACGTCCCGAACCGAAGGAGCCCAACCCCCCATGTCCACACGTCTCAACCATGCGCAGCCGTACGCCCTCGGACTCTTCCGAATGGTGATCGGACTGCTCTTCGCCTGCCACGGCGCCGCGACACTCTTCGGCGTCCTCGGCAAGGACACCCTCGAAGCCGGCACCTGGCCCGGCTGGTACGCCGCAGTCATCCAGCTCGTCGGAGGCAGCCTGGTCCTCCTCGGCCTGGGTACCCGGATCGCCGCGTTCGTGGCCTCGGGTTCCATGGCGTACGCGTACTTCAACGTCCACCAGCCCGACGGGCTGTTCCCCATGGAGAACGGCGGCGAAGCCTCGGCGATCTTCTGCTGGGCCTTCCTGCTGATCGTCTTCGTCGGCCCCGGCGCATTCTCGCTGGACCGGTTCATCGGCGCGCGCGGCACACGCGAGCCGGAGCGCCGGGATCAGCCCACGGCGGTGACGGCCTGACCGACAGTCAGACCGGCCGTCCGACCGTCAAACCGACCGTCAGACCGATCGTCCGACGGTCGGACAGCTCGAACAGCAGCACAGGCGCCCGGCTCCCGTTTCGACGGGGTCCGGGCGCCGTCCTGTGCAGCAGACTCGGCCGGACACCCACATTCGGCCATTCCCCGATCTCGGCCATTCAACAAACAGGAGGTGGACAACACCCGCCCCGTGGGAAGGTGGTCCACCACACAGGCGTACGCTGTATGGCTGACAGCCACCGTCACTTCGCTTCGCGCGAGGGGGCTCGGCGGTCAGGGGGATACGAGGCCGGGGGATTTCGGCTTCGTTACGGAAACGGGGAAGATAAAAGTGCTGGAGAGTCTGGGCGCGCTGACCGGCAGCCCATGGATCTACGCCGTTGTGGCGCTCTCCGTGCTTCTGGACGTGTTCCTGCCCGTGCTGCCCAGCGGCGTGCTGGTGATCACGACGGCCACGGCGGCGGCAGCGGGGTCCTCGGCGGTCGCCGACGCGGCCGGCAAGGTGTCGCACGTGGCGCATGTGCCGCAGGAAGTGCCTTCGCTGCTCGTGCTGATGGTGTGCGCGGCCGTCGCCTCCGTGATCGGTGACTTCGTCGCGTACCGCCTCGCCTGGCGCGGCGGGGACCGGCTGGCCCGCGCCATCGCGCGCTCCCGCCGGCTGACCACCGCGCAGGAACGCCTCGGCGCGGCCCTCACCGGCGGCGGGATCCTCGTGGTGATCGCGCGCTTCGTCCCGGCAGGCCGCTCGGTGGTCTCGCTGAGCGCGGGCGCGGCGCACCGCAAGATGAAGGAGTTCCTGCCCTGGTCCGCCCTGTCGGCCGTGGCCTGGACGGGTTACAGCGTCGGGCTCGGCTACTTCGGCGGCCAGTGGCTGGGGTCGAGCTGGTTCGGCGCGGCGGTGTCCGTGCTGGCGCTGTTCGCGGCGGGCCTGGTGGCCGCGGCCATCGTGCGCCGCCCGGCGCGGCGACGGGACGGCGCGCCCGCGCAGGTACCGGCGCCGGCGCCGGTCGTCTGAGACACCCGGCGCGACAGCCCACAGGTCCCAGCCACGCCTCAGGTGCGTGCCACGTCTCAGGTCCGGGCAGCGCCTCGTACCTCGATGCCGTCGAGCAGCCGCGTCGTGGCGGCGGCGATCTCCTCGACGGCCCGGTCGAACACCTCACGGTTGTGGGCCGCGGGCGCGCGGAAACCGGAGATCTTGCGCACGTACTGCAGGGCGGCGGCCCTGATCTCCTCCTCGGTGGCCTCTTCGGGGATGACGGGCGGACGGAGAGTCTTGATACTGCGGCACATACCTCCAGTGTGACCGATCTCCGCCCATGGTGGGTTCAGAAACAGAACTGATAGCTTCTGCCGCATGACGACTGTCGACTTCACCACGATGTCCGGACTCGAACTGCTGCGCTGGGCGGCCAAGCAGCCCACCGACCGGCCCACCATCGGACGGCTCCTCGGCATGGCCTTCGACGAGCTGGAGGAGGGCCGCGTCGTCGTGTCCCTCAGCACGAAGCCGGACTTCGCCAACCCGCTGGGCATCGTGCACGGCGGCATCGCGGCGACGCTGCTCGACTCGGCCCTGGGCTGCGCGGTGCACACGACGCTTCCGGCGGGCGTCGGTTTCACGACGCTGGAGCTGAAGGTGAACTACATCCGCACGGTGACCGTGGACGCGGGGCGGCTCACGGCGGTGGGCACGACGATTCACGTAGGCCGGCGTACGGCCACGGCGGAGGGCCGGGTCACGGACGAGCGCGGCAAGCTGATCGCCCACGCGACGACGACATGCATGATCCTGCCGCCCCCCGAAGGACGCCCCGCCCCCTAGGAGTTGACGTAACTCGCCTCGCCCGTCCCGGCGCGGAGCGTCGGCCGTACGTCCCGCGGGTCGATCGGCTCGCCGCAGTCGGGGCAGGCGAGTTCGGGCGTCATCGTGTGCCCGCACGTCTCGTGGCGGAGCCGTACGGGCGGACCGTCGTCGCCCGCCATCCATCGGTCGCCCCAGGCGAGGAGCGAGACGATCACGGGGTACAGGCCGACGCCCTTCTCCGTGAGCCGGTACTCGTGCCGCTCGGGCCGCTCCTGGTACCGCACCCGCCGCAGCACCCCGTGCTCCACGAGCGTGGCCAGCCGCTCGGTCAGCAGGGGCCGCGACGCGCCCGTGTTCGCCCGGAAGTCCTCGAACCGCCGTACGCCGAGGAACGCGTCGCGCAGCACGAGCAGCGTCCAGCGGTCCCCCACCACCGACAGGGCTCGCGCGACCGAACAGTCGACCTCACCGATCTCGTTCCATCGCATGCGCCCGAGTGTAGGAGCCCGGCCGGGCGGTCCACGAGGGCACCGGAGGGCGTACGGGACGCCTCAGTCCCGTACGGCGACGGACCAGCCCGGGTTGTACGTGTCGGGTACCGGGCGGCGCGGCCAGTCCCGCGCCCAGCTCGGCGGGTCCGTGCGACGCAGGATCACCGCCGTGGCGGGAGCCGGGTCGTCCATGTCCGCCGACGCGCAGCCCGCGGTGTACGCGACGGGGATCGCCGAGCCGTTCCCCTTGATCAGGCACGGCGGCCGTACCCCGTTCTCGCGCAGTACGGCGCTGATCCGCTGCCAGTCGCCGCGCGCCCGTTCCTGGACGCTCACATGCGTCCGTACCTGAGCGATCTGCACACCGGTATGCCCCAGCAGCACGAGGGTCAGCGCCACCGCGACCGGACGCGAGCCGCGCGCCCGGTCGGCGACGGCGAGCAGACCGACGGCGGCGGGCAGCACCAGCAGGGCGTAGCCGGGCAGGAGGAAACGGGGCGCCGCGTAGGGGACGAGGAAGAGGTACGGCAGCGCCCCGGCCACCGCGACGGCGACCGCGAGCCACAGCGGGGCCTTGGCGCGCCCGGTGCGACGTACGGTCCACAGCCCGAGGCCGACCAGCAGCGGAAGGAGCAGCCACCATTCGACGACGCCCGAGGCGACGGTGTCGCCCGTGCAGGGGCGGCAGAGCAACGGGCCGTCCAGGGCGGTGAGATGAGCCTTCAGTGAGAGGACGGGCCGCAGGCCGCCCTGAGTGTCGCTCGCCTCGGCGAGCCGCCCCGACACACCGCCGAACCGCAGCCGGGCCTCCACCACCCAGGGCAGCGCCCCGGCCGCGACACCCGCCACCACGGCGACGAGCCGCCCCCGTCCGCGCCACGCGGGCACCAGCGACGCGGCGACGAACAGCGGAAGGGCCACGGCGGCACCGTCGTTGGGCCGCATCAGCGTGACGACGGCCAGCCCGGCGACGATCCCGGCGTACGCGGCACGTCCGGGACGGCGCAGCAGAAAACAGCCGGTCGCGGCGGCGGCGCCCATCGCCGTGTAGTGGTTGGGCATGGCGGAGTTGGCGTAGAACAGCGCGAACCACAGGCTCCCGTACAGCCCCGCGGCCACCCAGACCGCCGCCGGCCGCCGCAGCGCCCCCAGCCACGGCCGAAACCCCAGATAGAGCGCACCGCCCGCCAGCGCGGTCATCCAGAGCCGCAGGAGCACCACCGAATCGCTCCACGAGGCGACAGGCGCGAGCAACAGGGGCACCCCGCGCGTACGCGGCGCACTGAACGGCACGCCGGGCCCGTACGGCCCGAACCTGCTGGCATAGACGATCTCGTCCCACCCCAGCGGCAACCCGACCGGCACGAGCACCCCGGCGACAACGACAAACCCCACGCACACCCCAACAAGCCCCCACCACGCCCGAACCGCCCCACCATCACCCCCGCCGCCGCCGTGCGGAACGACCTGGCCGGCGGACGGCATGACATCTGTCTGCACGCGTGGCACTCCCCCGTGTCGCACAACGACGCCCGGCGCCGCGACTGTCCCGCCGCATACCGGGGCCGGTGGTCAACCACCCCTGCGGATCACTCCACACAACACGGCACTTCAGCCCAACTCAACCCAATTCCACGCCATCCTGCCATCCGGCACTGCCGAAAGAAGCCGCTCAACCGCCGAACAACTCCGGGTACGGGCAAGGCTCGGGAGCCGACTCGGGCCGATCGGCCCAGTGCCACCAGACATGCCGCTGCGGGCACCCCCAGATGCCCCGGCACACCTGCTTGCCGTCCTCCTCACGGAGACAGAGGGCCATCCCACCGAACACCATCGGCCGGTCACAGGCTGGGCACAGGGGCGGGGAGTCGGAGGCCACGAACAGAACGTACCGAAGGCCCCCGACCATGATCGGTCGGGGGCCTTCGGTGGTGGTGGGCGCGGACGGTTTCGAACCGCCGACATTTGCTTTGTAAGAGCAACGCTCTACCCCTGAGCTACGCACCCGTGGACGAGGCAACAGGTTACATGGCGCACGGCCCCCTCTGACAAACGCCTTCGCAGGCCGGGCGCCCGGTTACGCTCCGGGCGCGTCGGTGGCGGGGGGATATCCCCACCACGGAGACGGTGGCCGACCGGATCGTTCGGGGGCGGTGGGATTCGTACCGTGGAGGCACATCCGCAGGACCATCTTGGGGGACCGATCACCGTGGACATGCTCCGAACGCACGACACCCGCCGTACCCGTCGCGCTCGCACTCTCGTCGCCGCCGGAGGCGCCGTGCTCGCCGTGGTCGCCGTCAGTGGGTGCGGGAGCGCCGACGCCGACGAGGCGCCGGTCGAGAAGCGGTCGTTCGCCTTCAGCGGGAAGACGCTGACCATCGCGTCGGGGAACACCTCGATCGACCTGGTGCCGGCGGACGTGAAGGACGTCGAGGTGACGCGTCAGGTCGACGGCTGGGTGATGTTCGGTTCGGGGCCCGACCCCGTCTGGAAGCTGAAGGAGAGCACCCTCACGCTCGACGTGAAGTGCAAGGCGCTGGTGAACAACTGCGAGTCCCGGCACCAGGTGAAGGTGCCGCGCGATATGGCCGTGAAGGTGCGGAACGACAACGGCAGCGTGCGCGCCGACGGCTTCGACACCGATCTGAACCTCCGCTCCGACAACGGCTCCGTCGACGTACGGAACTCCAGCGGCAAGCTCGATCTGTTCAGCGACAACGGCAAGGTGACGACCGACGGCGTCTCGTCCACATCGGTGCGCGCCCGGTCGGACAACGGAGCGGTGCGGCTGAGGCTCACCTCCGTACCGGACAAGGTGGACACGTTCAGCGACAACGGGTCCGTCACGATCGACCTGCCGAAGTCCGACACCAGCTACGCGGTGACCGCCAAGAGCGACAACGGGAGCGTCGATGTGGACGTGCCCACCGATGACGACAGCGGCCATGTGGTGAAGGCCCGTAGCGACAACGGCAAAGTCACAGTCCGAAGCGCGAACTAACCGACCCGTGTGTTCGTCCCTTCCTGGTGGGAGAATGTACTCGGCAGGGGCGTAATCGGCACGGGAGAGGGATGTGACGGCGACACACGCGCAGCCGCACGCACGAGCGAGGGCGGGTGGCGTCCGTGATGTCCTCACCCTGATGCTGCTGCCGGTGCCGGTGATCATCGCGACCCTGCCGGGAGCCTTCGCCGGCGGGGGTACGCGGCGTTGGTTCGGCGGGCGTGGCGAGAATCAGCGCGCCGACGCACAGGCCGCCAAGGACGCCGCCGCAGCGGCTTTCTACGAGCTGGACACGGCCCAGCGTGACCTGCGCATCTCGATAGAGACGATCACCGCGGTGGACAGTTCGCCGGGCGCGCGGCGGGTCGTGGACGAGTTCGCCAGGCTGGGAGAGCGGATCGACGAGGCCAGCAGCGGCTACATCAACGCCGTCGACGCCCACGACCTCGACCGGCACGATCTGGAACCGTCCGTCGCCTCGACGGCCCGTACGGAACTGACCAGGGCCAAGGACGAGCTTGTCCGCGTCAAGGGCGAGCTGGACCGCTTCGAGCGCGGGCTCGGCCCACTGCTCGACAAGGCGGAGACGCAGTTGGCCCGGCTGGCACCCGCCGTGGAGCGGGCGCGGCAGACGCTGCTCGCCGCGAGCAACGCCCTGGACGCGGTGCGTGGCTCCGGGCTGCGGGCCGACGACCTCGCGGCACGGCTCGCGACGCTCGGCCCGGAGCTGACCAAGCTCAACCAGGGCGCGGGCCAGCACGGCGTGGCCGAGACGATTCAGCGCGCCGACCGGGTGCTGCGGGACGCCGAGGCCGTACGGGCCGAGGCCGAGCGGCTGCCCGAGCGCGCCGCCGAGATCGACCGGCGGCTGGTGTCGCTGCGTACCCGCGCACAGGCCCTGACGACGCGCGCGGGCTCCGTGGAGCCGGTCCTGAGCGAACTGAGGCGCCGCTTCAGCGCCGCCTGCTGGCAGGACCTCCAGCCCGTGCCCGAGCAGGCGGGGACTTCCGTGCACCAGGCGGAGGAGAAGCTGAAGGAGGCCGCCAAGGCACGCGAGGAGCAGCGCTGGCCCGACGCGACGGCCCTGCTCAGCACCGTCCGGGCGCTGCTGAACTCCACCGACGAGGCCGTGTCGGCCGCCGGTGACCGTCTGCAGCGGCTCAATGCCGTATCGAAGGACCCGCAGCAGGAGATCGACCGGACGCGGTTCGCCGTGCGGGACGCGCAGCGGCTGGCGATGGCGGGCCGCAACACGCCCGACCCCCGGCACGCGCGCCCGCTGGACGACGCCGTGGCGCGGCTGGACCGGGCCGTGGCGGGGCTGGAGGGGCGGCATCCCGACTGGTGGCACTTCCTGACGGAGACGGAGGCGGTGCGCAACACAGCGGCCCGCGTCGTCGGTGAGATCCGGGACGAGCGGGGCGCGGGGGCCTGACCGGCCCCGGCCCCCACCGGTCCGCACCGGTCCGCTCGTCGACCCCGCCCGCCACCTCCCCGCCGTCCGATTTGTCCCCTTGCCGTGCCGGACGGATCCTTGAGGTACGCACAAAAGTGCGAAAGTGCGAACACAGGCCACTGGCACGTACGGCTGAAGGGGGCCGCTCATGTCCGGTCAAGGGACCTTTTCCCGCCCCGCACGGCAACGACGGCCCCAGAAGCGGGTCAGGCTCGACGAACATCTGCCCGTCGACCACAACCTGAGCCGGGTGTACCGGGTCGGTGCGGGACTGATCGGTCTGGTGCTGCTCGTGTTCGGCATCCTCGGGCTGGTCAACCAGATCGGTGTCTTCGGCACCGGCAGCCACACCACCGTCGGCCTGAACACCAACGGCGCGCTGAGCGTCCTGTCCATCTGCGTCGGCGTCCTGCTCTTCGTCGGCATGCTGATCGGCAAGAACTTCGCCTCGACGCTGAACATGATCCTCGGGCTTCTCTTCATCCTCAGCGGCTTCGTCAACCTCGCGCTGATCGACACCGGATTCAACCCCCTCGCCTTCCGCATCCAGAACGTGCTGTTCAGCTTTGTGGTGGGCGTACTGCTCATGTTCTTCGGCATGTACGGGAGAGTCAGCGGCAGCCTGCCGCACGACAATCCCTACTGGCGGGCCCGCCATCCCAGCCAGGTGGAGGACGAGCGGCGCGGCCGCGCCGCCGCCGGGCAGCGCGCGGTCCACGCCCACCGTGCCGAGACCTCCCACCGGCAGGGCGCGCACCGGACGGCCGGATAGCCTGGCCCCATGCCTCGCTACGAGTACCGCTGCCGCCCCTGCGACACGACTTTCGAACTCAGCCGTCCCATGGCGGAGTCGTCGGCGTCGGCCACCTGCCCCGCCGGCCACCAGGACACCGTCAAACTGCTGTCCACCGTCGCCGTGGGCGGCTCGGCGAAGGGCTCCCCGGCCTCCGCCCCCTCGGGCGGCGGGGGCGGAGGAGGCTGCTGCGGCGGGGGCTGCTGCTCCTAGGGCGCGATCGAACAGACACGCCTTAGGTGTTCAGATAGCGCAGGATGGCGAGGACCCGGCGGCTGTAGCCGCCCTCTCCACTGAGCGCCAGCTTGTCGAAGATCGCGTTGCAGTGTTTCTCTACGGCGCTGACCGAGATGTGCAGCCGCCGCGCGATCGCCGTGTTGGTGTGCCCCTGGGCCATCTCGGCGAGCACTCCCCGCTCACGCTCGGTGAGCCGGGACAGCGGATCCGTACGGTTGGAGCGGGCCAGCAACTGCCGTACGACCTCCGGGTCGAAGGCCGCCCGGCCCTCCGCCACCCGCTCCAACGCGTCGAGGAACTCGTCCACTTGGACCACCCGGTCCTTGAGGAGATAGCCGACTCCCCCCGAGTCGGCGGTCAGCAACTCCGTCGCGTAGCGCTTCTCCACGTACTGGGAGAGGACCAGCACCCCCACCGCGGGCCATCGCCTGCGGATCTCCAGCGCGGCCCGTAGCCCCTCGTCGGTGTGCGAGGGCGGCATCCGTACGTCCGCCACCACCACATCCGGCTGGTCACGGGCGACAACGGCCAGCAGCGCCTCCGCGTCGGCGACCGCGTCCACCACCTCGTGCCCCTCCTCGGCGAGCAGCCGCACCAGACCCTCCCTCAGCAGGGTCGAATCCTCGGCCAGGACTACTCGCATGGAATCTCCGCGGTGATGGTGGTGGGGCCGCCGGGCGGACTGTCGATCCACAGGAGCCCGTCGAGGGCGTCGACGCGACGGGCCAAGCCGAACAGACCGCTGCCCGACAGATCGGCGCCACCCTTGCCGTCGTCCGTCACCTCTATTCGCAACGTACGGGTGTCTTCGACGACTCTCACATCGATACTCGTCGCCCCTGAGTGCTTGACCGCGTTGGTGACGCTTTCGGACACGACGAAGTAGGCAACGGTCGCCGCGGCCTTCGGCGGTTCACCGCCGAGCCGGCAACGCAGCCGCACCGGCAGCGGGCACCGCTCGGCGACCGTCTCCAGCGCCGCTCGGAGACCCGCCTCGTCCAGCACCGTCGGATAGACACGCCAGGCCACCTCCCGCAGTTCGTCGAGAGCCTGGCTGGTCTGTTCGTGCGCCTGCCGCAGCAATTCGTCCGCGTGCTGGGGGTCGCGGGTGCGCCGGGCACGGCCCAGCAGCATCCCGAGGGCCACCAGCTGCTGCTGCACTCCGTCGTGCAGATCCCGCTCGATTCGACGGCGCTCGTCATGCACCACGTCCACGACTCCCGCCCGGCTGACGGCGAGCTGCTCTATCCGCCGTTCCAACGCCTCCTGACGGCTGGGGCCCAGGAAACGCCTGGCCAACTTCCCTTCGGCCGCGGCGATTTCGAAGAACGCCAGTACAGAGAGGAAAAGCAGGAACAGACCGCCGAGGGTGGCGACCGCGAGCGTGCCCGGATTCTCGATCTCGATGATCGCCCAGGCGTAGACGAAGAAGGTGCCGTACGCGGCGCCGATCAGCGCGGTCAACACCAGGGCGGCCCCGAAGAGTCCGAGCGCCCAGCGGGTCGCGAGATAGCGCAGGGCTCCGGCCTGCTCGTAACTCGCGGAGACCCGCTCGTCGAGCATGGTGCGGAGCCGGTGGCGCTCCAGGTCGACCAGGCTTCGCGCGCAGGCGTCCACCGGCCGCATGACCGCGCGGCGCCCCCGCGGCCATGCCCGCACGAGGAGCAGAGCTATGCCCGCGAGCAGTGAGAAGACCAGCTCTATCACCGCCGTGCCGCTTCCGATACCGAGTCCGACCCCGAGTCGCGCCCCGCGACGCACCACTGTGTTCACGATCAATAACGCTAGCGGGACGCATGTGCCCGCACACTGCGGGAAACCTCAGTAATCCGTACGGTCCGCCTCAATGTGCTTGCCTGAGCAGGCACCTAGCGTGGGAGTCATGATCGCAAGCAGCAGCCCGCAGCAATGGGTCAACAGCTTGATGGACACGCTCGGAGCACCGGGCGCGGGCATAGCCATTGCCCTGGAGAATCTCTTTCCTCCCCTGCCCAGCGAGGTGATCCTGCCGCTCGCGGGCTTCGCGGCCAGCACCGGCGAGATGGGTCTGCTGGCGGCGGTGCTGTGGACGACCGCGGGCTCGGTCGTGGGCGCGCTCGCCCTGTACGGGCTGGGCGCGTGGCTCGGCCGGGAGAGGACCATCGCTCTCGCGTCCAAGGTGCCGCTGGTGAAGGCGAGCGACATAGAGAGGACCGAGGACTGGTTCAGCCGGCATGGCGCGAAGGCGGTCTTCTTCGGCCGGATGATCCCCCTCTTCCGCAGTCTGATCTCCGTGCCCGCGGGCGTCGAGAGGATGCGGCTGCCCGTCTTCATCGGTCTGACGACACTCGGCAGCGCGATCTGGAACACCGCGTTCATCATGGCCGGCTACACACTCGGCGAGAACTGGAAGGAGGTGAGCGGCTATGTCTCGACGTATTCGAAGCTGGTCCTGGGCATCGTGCTGCTCGTGCTCCTGGCCCTGGTGGTCAGGCGGGTGGTCAGGGCCCGTCGGGAGAAGCAGCGCGGCTGAGCCGCCGCAGGATCTCCTCCCCCGCGGCCACGCCGGTCTCGGTCAGTGTCTCCACGTGCGGGGCGCTCCAGCCGGTGTCGGCCAGCTCGCCGTGACCGGGCCGCCAGCCGCGGTCGGCGGCCAGCAGCAGGTCGGCGTCGAGGAGGGAGTCCCCGGCGGCGAGGGTCAGTTCGGCGCCGGTCCGCCGGGCGACCTCACGCATCGCGGCGCTCTTGGTCAGCGGCCGCGGTACGGCGTAGATCTTCCGGCCCTGGAGGGAGACCGTCCAGCCGCGGCCGTCGGCCCACTCGGCAAGTTCCTTCACCCAGCCCTCGGGCAGCAGCGCGCGGTCGACCACGAGATACGCGAACAGGTCCTCGGCGATCCGCTCCTTGAGCAGCCACGCGGAGTCGGCCGCGGCGAGAAGGTGCTCCCTGACTTCCTTGAGCGGGGCGCAGCTCTCGGCGAGGCGGTCCCTCACCCGGGTCTGCCAGGCGGGGTCGGACTCGCCGTCGACGAGGAGATGACCACCGTTGGCACAGATCGCGAACCGAGGGGCGGGGCCCGGCAGATGGATACGGAAGTACTGCTCACGGGTGCGGGTCGTGGTGGGCACGAACACCGTGCCGCCGGCGAGGTCTTCGAGCAGCCCGGCGGCCGTCTCCGTCATGTACGACAGGGGCCGGCTCTCGTAGATCTCGACGCAGAGCAGGCGGGGGGCCTCGGCGTCCGGCATGGCGAGCTGGAGCGCGGCGGCCGAATAGATGAGGGTGCGGTCGAGGTCGCTGGCGACCAGCGCCGCCGAGGAGGTGGACGCGTTCACGAGGTGGCCACCGCCGTGCCGTCCGCACCCGTGGCGCCACGGGTGTAGCGGGGGTGGATCAACCCGACGCAGGTGTAGGGAAGTCCGTCGACTTCCTCCACAGGTACGCCGCGCTGCTCGGCGAGCAGCCGGACGTGATCGAGGTCGGTTCCCGCGCCGCGCTTGGCCAGGATCTTCCAGGGGACGCGGCGCAGCAGGACACGGGTGGTCTCGCCGACACCGGGCTTGACGAGGTTCACGTCGTGGATTCCGTACTCCTCGCTGATCCGCTCGACGGCGGCCCAGCCTTCCCAGGTGGGTGCGCGGTCGGTGGAGAGAAGTTCCTTGACCTCGGTGTCCACCGCGTCCGTGACGTCGTCGAAGCGGGCGGCGACGGTGTCCAGGAAGTAGCCGGACACATCGGCGTCGGCGAGTTCGCGGTAGTACTTCGCTCCGTGGAAGTCGTCGGGGCCGACGAGGTCGGCGCGCAGGACGGTACGGGAGATGAGCCCGGAGACGGTGGAGTTGAGGCAGGCGGAAGGGATGAGGAAGTCCTCTCGGGTGCCGTAGGTCCGTACGCAGCCACCGGGGTCGGCGAGTACCGCGATCTCGGGGTGGAAGTCGGCGAACTCGGCCAGTGCGTCGGCCAGTTCGCGGGTGATGGCGCCCTTGCCGGTCCAGCCGTCGACGAAGACGATGTCGGCGGGGTTGTGGTGGGCCGCGAGCCAGCGGATGGCGTTGGTGTCGATGCCGCGGCCGCGCACGATGGAGATGGCGTAGTGCGGCAGATCCAGGCCGTGCCGGTGTTGGGCCCAGCGGCGCATCAGGACACCCACGGGTGTGCCGGCTCGGGCGAGTGAGACGAGGACGGGCCGCGCCTGCGTGGCTTCCGGGGAGGCGGGGTCGTCGTAGCGCTGCGGGTGCTCGGCCAGCACGGTATCCGTGACGGTGCCGACGGCACGGGCGATGCGGGCGGCGGAGGTGGCGAGGGCGGATCGGAAGAGTTCCTGGTATTCGACGCTCGGCTGGTACTCGACGGGCAGTGACTCCGCGTAGTGGGCACCGCCGCTCTGTATCGCCTCTTCGCGCTCCTCCGTCGGGGCTTCCAGTTCCACGGCTGACAGGTCCTGGAGGAGCCAGCCGACGTCGTCGGCGGCGTACGAGGAGAATGCGGGGCCACGGAGAGGGGCGGGCAGCATGGGGGGTTCCTGCCGGTCGGGGACGTGCGAGGGAACAGGGAGGTACGAGGGGACGACAGCGAGCACGACACGCGGGACATGAGCGGCGAGCTGGGCGAGCAGGCCGCCCGGGGCGTGCAGGTCCGGGGAGTCCGCCAGGGAGTCGACGACCGCGACGACGGCGTCGAAGCCGCCGCCGGCGACGTTGTAGGCGTACCGGTCGCCGATGCCGTCGCCTTCGGGGAAGGCCGCGGTGTCGTGGGCCGGGAAGACGAGACGGCTGCGTATCGCATAGCCGGGGTCGTCCACGGCCAGAACGGGCGAGCGGGTCGTGGTCGAGTAGCGGACCTCGATGCCGGTGACGGAGCGCTCCAGTTCGATTGCGAGGCGCAGAGGCGCGTACATCAGCTCCTCGAAGCCGAGGACAAGGACGCGTCGGGCGTCGCCGAGCTCCTGGGCGAGCGCGGCGGCCATGGCGGGCGCGGCGGCCTCCAGGCGGGCGCGGTGGGCCGGCGTGAAGCCGTGCCGCCCCCCGTCGGGCAGCCCGTCGGGCCAGCCGACCGACACACGCACGATGTCGCCACCGGTCGAGTCCGGGCTGGAGGTGGAGGTGGAGGTGGAGGTGGAGGTGGGTGCGGGGGTGGTGGGGAGGGGGTGGGGGGAGGGGGAGGGGGCCCCCACCCCCGGCCCGAGTCCCGTATCCGAACCGTCCTCGTACTCCGCGACCAGTGCCTGGCCTCGTGCCAGTACGTCCTCCGGGAGGGCGACCGTGCCCGAGGCCATGGCCACCAGGTCGACGCGCGCGCCGATCTCCTGGGCGAATTCCGCGAGCCGACCCCGGTCGGCGGCCGAGCGCATGTCGACGAGAGCCACGATCACGTACCACCGGCGCGGGTAGCGGGCGTGCAGAGCGCGAATCGTGTTGAGAACCGTGTTCCCCGTCGAGAACTCGTCGTCCACGAGGACCAGCGGACCGTCGCCCGCCAGCAGGTCCGGGTCCTCCGGGAGCAGCAGATGCGAGGTGGCGTGCGAGTGGGACTCCTCGAAACCGCCCGCGGTGGCGACACCGGCCACCGGACGGCGGGTGGAGTGCAGGTACGGGGCGCGCACCACGCCGTCGGCCACCGAGTGGCCGAGGCCGGTCGCGGTCTCCGCGTAACCGAGGATCACGGTCTGCTCGACGGCGTCGCCCAGCAGATCCCGTACGCGCTCGCCGAGGGCCACGCCCGCGCCGTGCACAACGGAGGGCCGCTGCGGGACGTGTTTGCCGAGAACGTTCGAGACCAGGAGGTGGGCGCGCTTGGGGTTGCGGCGCAGGGCCAGGCCCAGCAGCTCGCGCAGTTCGTCCCCGCCGACGAGCTCTATGCCCAGCCGTTCGGCGACCCATGACCCCGACCACACCACGTTGCCGTTCTCCTCTGCCGTCTCGCTGTACTCGTAGTTTCTGTCGGCGTTGTCCGGGCCGCCGCCCTTCGCGCCCGTCCCGCTCACTCCACCAGCCCGGCGGCCAGCAGCTCCACGAAGCCGATGTCTTCCTTGGCGACACCGAAGACCTCGGCGCGCTGCATGGTGCGTTCGGCCCAGGCGCGGTGGGGCTTCACCTCGTTCATCTTGTTCGTGTACGACGAGCGCAGCACGCCTCCTCCGCCCCGCTCCGGCCGCAGGATGTCCTGGGCGTCGCTGAACTCCTCGTGGCTGACCACCGACAGCGCGTGCACGGGCATGACGTGCGAGGGGTGGATGCAGGTCTTGCCGACCAGTCCGTTGGTCTGGTCGAGCTGGATCTCGCGCAGCAGTCCGTCGAGGTCGTGCTCGATGAGGGCGGTGCGCAGTTCCTCGGCCCGTCCTTCGAGGAAGGGGCTGCGGCGCAGCTGCGGTTTGAACATCCGCTCGTGGAGTCGGAAGTACTCCCACACGGGGCCGGTGATGGTGAAGCCGGTGCCGTCGGCGCGGCCGAGGACGTTCACGACGTCGGCGATGACGGCGGAGACGATGCGTACGTCGTACGCGGTCATATCGGGCGAGCGGCGGAGCCCGTACGCGGAGCAGAAGTCGGTGACGCCGAGCCGCAGCGCCAGTACCCGCTCCCGGTATTTGTCGACGGTGCGGGCGATGCCGGTGAGGGTCTCGGTCCGCGTCTCCAGATGCAGCAGCTCGGGCGATTCGAGTACGGGCATGGCGAAGAGCCGCTGTCCGCTCTCATGTTCGGCCGAAATTAGTGCCTCAAGGAAGGGGACTCCACGCTCCTCGGTGAACTTCGGCAGTACGAATCCGGACAAGATGTGGGCGGCGGTGCCGAGCCGGCGTACGAGGTCGGGTATCTGGTCCGGTTCACGGACCCGGACGAACAGCAGCGGCAGCTCCACGCCACGCCGGTCGAGGTCGGCGAACTGCCGGACCAGGTTCTCCTCGGCCCACTCGACTTCGGAGTCGTCGATGGAGTCCTCCAGGCACAGCACCATCGACACGACGCCCCGACCGGCCAGCTTGACCACGTCGTCCGCCAGCCGTGGCCTGGTCGCGGGGCTGTAGAGGGTGGCCCCGAGGGCTGCCGACAGCATGCGGGCCGGGGAGGCCGAGGTGAACTCACCCGGCTCCCGGTGGAACAACACTTGCCGAGCAGTGGACGGAATATGCCCGAAGTGACGCATTTACATCCCCCGTACTGCCACGGTGGTCGCGTTGACATGTGGCCGGTAATAGTACGTATGGACGGGAGTCAAGAGTTCCACACCCGCATGAATTTCAGGTAACTCGTCCACTTCTCGCCCCTCTCTCACCCCCGCCCGACCTCCTTCCACCATGCCCCCACGTTGTCCGCGCGGCCTGCGGGAAGGCAGGATGACCGGTATGACGCACGCGATGGTGAAGGGCTCGAACGTCCCCCTCGACGCCATGGCCGTAAGGGCTGTGTTGCGCTGGACCCCGGGGGCGGGGGTCCCCGACGTGGACGCGTCGGCGCTTCTGCTGGGGCCTGAGGGACGTGTGCGCTCAGATGAGGACTTTGTCTTCTACAACCAGCCTCGTCACCCGTCGGGCCTGGTCAGGCGGCTGCCGAAGAAGCAGGTGCCCGAAGGGCTCACCGACACCGTCGAGGCCGATCTGGCCGCACTCGACCCGAGCGTCGACCAGGTGGTGCTCGCGGCGTCGTCGGACGGGGCGAGTTTCCAGCACGTGCACGACCTGCGGGTCCTGCTGTACGACGCGGGCCAGGCCGACGGCGACCCGCTGGCCGTCTTCGACGTGCGCCCGGAGACCGGCGAGGAGACCGCGATCATCTGCGGCGAGCTGTACCGGCGCGGGAACCACTGGAAGTTCCGGGCCGTCGGCCAGGGCTATCCGACCGGTCTGATCGGGCTGGCGACGGCTTTCGGCATCTCGGTCGACGAAACAGAAGGGGTCGACGGGGCGACGCCGGGCTCGGAAGGCGTGACCACTCAGATTCCCGGCGGGCCCGGACAGCCCGTTCCGGTACGTGGCGGGCCGCAGGCACCGCCCGTGGCGCCCGTGCCGCAGCCGCATTTCCCGGGCCAGCCGCAGGGGCAGTCCGGCTACGGCTATCCGCAGCCCGCGGCCGCCCAGCCGGCCTACGGGTATCCGCAGCCCGCGTCGGCGCAGCCCGCTTACGGCTATCCGCACGCGCCCGCCCCGGGGCCGGGTCCTCAGCCGCCGTCGGCGCCGCCGGTGCCGCAGGGGGCTCCGGCGTACGGCTATCCGCAGCCGGCCGCGGCGGCGGCTCCCGCGCCGGACCCGAATTTCCGGCTGCCGCCGATGGGACCGCAGTTCGTACGGCCGTAGCCGGTCCGTCCGGCCGGTGGCCGCCGCGGCGGCCCGCACCACAGGCGGCACCGCGAACGGCACCACTGTCCGCACCGCGGACAGCACCACCGTCCACACGGCAGCCGCTCAACGCCACCGTCACACGGCAACCGCTCACGTCTTCGTCTTGTAGCCCCGCCCCCACTGCAGGCCCCACCCGTACAGCCGGTCCAGCTCCGCCTGGAAGCCGTACACGAATTTCACCTCGCGCCGCACCACAAGATCGCCCTTGACGGTCTCCAGCGAGAACACCGCGCAGGACCGGGCCTGCGGTGCCCGCTCGTCCAGTTCGATCTCGACGCGCGGGCCGTTGCTCGGGTAGAGCGTGACGTTGGCGTGGGTGCGGTCGAAGGCCGGCGTGCGGTCGTAGATGTAGACGAAGACGAGCAGCCGTTTGATCTCTTCCCGGTGGTCGAGGTTGATGAATATCGTCTCGCCGGACGGGGCGCCGAAGCGGTCGTCGCCGCTGAGTTTCACATACGGCGGTTCATTCAGACTGCCGAAGAATCCGCCCAGCGGCTGCACAACACCCTTGCTGCCGTCGGCCAGTTCGTACATGCACCCGATGTCGAGGTCGACGTTGACCACACCCAGCGTGTGCGCCTGCACCACGTCGGGCTTGAAGAGTTTGAACGGGTGCCGCAGCAGTCCGCTCCCCTGCTTCGACCGTCCCTCGATGTCCGAAGTGCGCATCCGCCACGACAGGTTGACCCGTAGGTTCCCCGTGGCCGCGCCCTGCTTGGTGAGCGAGACGGACGGATTGCGCTTGGTCAGCTCGATCGAGTTCGTCGAGGAGCTTCCCGAATCGAATTGCGAGGCTTTGCTTCGCCATAGATTGTCCCAGAAGGCCATCCCCACCCCACCCCCACTGTTTCCTACTCGTCGGACGCCCAACGGGACGCCGTACGGCGCCGCACGAGCGCCATGTCGAAGCCGTACAGAACGTGAACAGCGGGGCGGCCGGAAGGCTTCCGCCTCAGGCCGCCCCGCTCAGAGCGTTCCCGCTATCCCCGCCTGGTCACACCCAGGAGGCGGACTCAGACATGGACTGTTGTTTTGTCCTCCGAATCCTCGCCACCTTCAGCCTCAACTCGCTTGTTGCGGACCACGGATGACCAGAAGGACGCGGCGATCAGCACGATGCCGACGAGACCGGTGATGATCTCGTGGATCTCGTGCTCGATGGTGATGAGCAGGATCGCGGCGAGCGCGCCGATCGCGTAGTGCGCGCCGTGCTCAAGGTAGACGTAGTCGTCGAGGGTGCCCTGGCGGACGAGGTAGACGGTGAGCGACCTGACGTACATCGCGCCGATACCGAGGCCGAGCGCCATCCAGAAGATGTGGTTCGTGATGGCGAAGGCGCCGATGACTCCGTCGAAGGAGAAGGAGGCGTCGAGGACTTCGAGGTAGAGGAAGAGGAAGAACGCGGCCTTGCCGGCGAGGCCGACGGCCGAGACCTGCTTGCCTTCGGCCTTGGCTTTCTCCTCCTCCTCGTGTTCGCGCTCCTCTTCCTCTTCGAGTTTGTTCTCGAAGAAGCTGGAGAGCCCGTTGACGACGAGGTAGGTGATCAGACCCGCGACACCGGAGAGCAGTACGGTGGCCGACTTGTCCGAGTAACCGGTGCTGGTGTGCGCGTTGGTGGCGAACGTCATGGCCGTGATGAGCAGGATGACGAGCGCGACGCAGACCGACAGCATGTCGACCTTGCCGAGCTTGGCCAGCGGGCGCTCCAGCCAGGCGAGCCACTTGATGTCACGGTCTTCGAGGATGAAGTCCAGGAAGATCATCAACAGGAACATGCCACCGAAGGCGGCGATGGCCGGGTGCGCGTCGGTGACGAGTGCCTCGTACTGTTCGGGCTTGTCCAACGCCAACTGGACGGCGTCGATGGGGCCGACCTTGGCGCTGATGGCCACGATGGCGACGGGAAACACCAGCCGCATTCCGAACACGGCGATCAGGATGCCGATGGTGAGGAAGATCTTCTGCCAGAAGGCATTCATCTTCTTCAAGATCCCGGCATTGACAACGGCGTTGTCGAACGACAGGGAGATCTCAAGGATCGACAGGATCAGTACGATCCCGAACGCCTCCCACCCCCACTGCCAGGCCGCGAAGGCAAGGCCGGCCGCCGTGATGGCGAACGACCAGCCGAAGGTTTTCAGGATCACTGGCTACCCCATCTGGTGTTTAACGGGTTTTCCCCCGCGCAGAGCACTGCTTTACGAAACGTTGACCCCGAAGTCTAGAGCGATGCCGCGCAGACCCGACGCGTACCCCTGTCCCACGGCTCGGAACTTCCACTCGCCGCCGTACCGGTAGAGCTCGCCGAAGATCATCGCGGTCTCCGTCGAGGCGTCCTCCGTCAGGTCGTAGCGGGCGAGCTCCTGGCCGTCCGCCTGGTTGACGACACGGATGAACGCGTTGCTGACCTGGCCGAAGGTCTGGCCGCGGGCGTCGGCGTCATGGATCGACACCGAGAAGATGATCTTGTCGACATTCGCGGGGACGGAGGGGAGGTTGACCAGCAGGGACTCGTCGTCGCCGTCGCCCTCACCGGTCAGGTTGTCGCCCGTGTGCTCGACGGAGCCGTCGGGGCTGGTGAGGTTGTTGTAGAAGATGAACCACTCGTCGCCGAGCACGCGCCCTGACTGGCAGAGCAGTGCGCTGGCGTCGAGGTCGAACGGCGCTCCGGTGGTGGAGCGCGCGTCCCAGCCGAGACCGATCAACACCTGGGTGAGGTTCGGTGCGGCCTTGGAGAGGGAGACGTTGCCTCCCTTGGCGAGTGTGACGCCCATGATGGTGAGTCCTCCCCAGAGGTGACGTGATGCCGGGCACGGCGCGCCTGACGCCGTGCTCGTGGTGCGGGTTGCGCGTGTGGTGCGTGTACGTGGTGCTCGCGGTGCGTGTGCGGGTCGGGACCCGCACGGTGAGGCGCGTCCGGCGCCGCACACGGAGTGCGGCGCCGGACGGACGGACAAGCGGCTCAGACGTTGACGCCGAAGTCCTGCGCGATGCCACGCAGGCCAGAGGCATACCCCTGTCCGATGGCGCGGAACTTCCACTCGGCGCCATTTCGGTAAAGCTCTCCGAAGACCATCGCGGTCTCGGTCGACGCGTCCTCCGTCAGGTCGTACCGCGCCAGTTCGTTGTTGTCCGCCTGGTTGACGACGCGGATGAACGCGTTGCGCACCTGGCCGAAGGACTGCTGGCGGCTCTCTGCCTCGTAGATCGAGACCGGGAACACGATCTTGTCGACGTCCGCGGGGACGCCGGCGAGGTTGACCTTGATCGCCTCGTCGTCGCCCTCGCCCTCACCGGTGGTGTTGTCGCCGGTGTGCTCGACCGAGCCGTCGGGGCTCTTGAGGTTGTTGAAGAAGACGAAGTTTCCGTCGCCCGTGACCTTGCCCTCGGCGTTCGTCAGCAGGGCGCTGGCGTCGAGGTCGAAGTCGTTACCGGTGGTCGTGCGGACGTCCCAGCCCAGACCCACGGTGACCGCGGTCAGGTTGGGCGCGGCCTTGGTCAGCGAGACGTTGCCGCCCTTGCTGAGGCTGACTCCCACGAGTCCTCCCTTGATGAGTTTCACAGGGGCGGGCGGCCTCGGCCTCCGGCCGCATTCGGCGGCCGTCGCCGTGCGTCGCGCGCCCCCTGGTGCAATTGGCATCGGATCAACGAGTGGATCCTAGTGACCGGTTCCCGCCCCTTGTGCGGTTTACGGGGGACAACCCCGCTCCCACAAGGGTTTTCGTGCGAGACCGCGCCTACGAGTGGCGAGTTGTCGTCACAGAGTGGCGAGGGCCTTGACGTAGTCGTCAAGGTCACGCGCGTCCGGCAGGGCGTTGACGACCGACCAGCGCACGACGCCCGCCTTGTCGATGATGAAGGTGCCGCGCAGCGCGCAGCCCTTGTCCTCGTCGAAGATCCCGTACTCCCGTGAGGTCCGGCCGTGCGGCCAGAAGTCCGAGAGCAGCGGGTACTCCAGGCCCTCCTGCTCGGCGAAGATCCGCAGGGTGTGGATGGAGTCGGTGGAGACGGCGAGCAGCTGGGTGTCGTCGTTGACGAAGGTGGGCAGTTCGTCGCGGAGCGCGCACAGCTCGCCGGTGCAGACACCGGTGAAGGCGAACGGGTAGAAGAGCAGCACCACGTTCTTGCCGTCGCCGTCGGGGCCGTCCCGGAAGTCGGAGAGCCGTACGGTCCGCCCGTGGTTGTCCTTCAGGGTGAAGTCCGGCGCCTCGGTGCCGACCCCAAGGCCCCCACCGGACGCACCGGCCCCGATGGCCCCAGGGGCTCCGATGCCCTCGCCGTCCCCGGTCCCCGTCCGTCCCGTTCCCGTCATATGCCGCACGCCCCCTCGTTCTCTCCGGTCCGCACCACCCTACGCAAGGGCCCCCGGCGGCGGATGCCGACGGGGGCCGTCAATGCGTGCGAGGCTTGCGAGGCGTGTCCGCCAGGCTGCCGCTTCGGCTTTCGCGCTCGGATGCGGCGCCCGTTCTCAGCGCTTGGACTTCGCCGCCTTGGGCGTGACCAGCCGGCTGCCCGTCCAGTCCTTGCCGGCGTTGATGCTCTTGGTCTGCGCCAGGCCGGCGGTCTGGGCGGCCTCGTTGATGTCGCTGGGCTCGACGTAGTTGTCACGGCCTGTCTTGGGCGTCAGCAGCCAGACCGCTCCGCCCTCCTCGATGAGGCCGATGGCGTCCACCAGCGCGTCCGTCAGGTCGCCGTCGTCGTCGCGGAACCACAGCACGACGGCGTCGGCCACGTCCTCGTAGTCCTCGTCGACGAGCTCCTGGCCGATGACGGCCTCGATGGACTCACGGAGCTCCTGCTCGACGTCGTCGTCGTAGCCGATCTCCTGGACCACCTGTCCGGGTTCGAACCCAAGCCTCGCGGCAATGTTGGTTCGTTCCTCCGCGTGGTCCGCGGTCGCGCTCACGGATTGCCTCCTGATCATGTTTCGGAAAATGCTTCAGCCACGCGCGTACGCGGGGCGCTGGCCGTAGTCCACACGGGCCGGGCGGATCGCGCAAGTACCCGACGGCCGAGACCGCCGAAACGGGTACGTTCCGGCCGCTTCGTCGCATCTCCTGACACCCCGATAACACCGGTCGTGATGCCTGTGGAGAGTTTCCGCCCCGTTTGTCATCCTACGCGGCTTCGGTACGCCAATCGGGTCCGAACGGCCGAACGAAACGCATAGTCGCCTTGGGCGTAAGATTGCGATTTGGCCGGACCCGGAACACGGCGGACGACCAAGCGGACGACCAAGCGGGCGAAGTGATCGCGCGGAATTCGTCGCAGTGTGAGGGTTACCCCTCGGTAGAGGTGACGTTTCCGTCGCCGCGGTACACGATGGATACGCCGTACGGCCCGCTCCCCGTGCCTGTTCCCTGGCGGCAGAACTGTTCCTTGGCGGCAGAAGAGGCAAGCTCCACCCGACAGCAGATGTACTCGCAGGACCCACAGGCGTGCCCAGCGTGATGACGTGACCGGTCGGACGGCCGGCCCGGCCCGGACGCGAGGCGCGACACGACCCGAACAGCGAAGGAAAAGTGTGGCTTCCGGATCCGATCGCAACCCGATCATCATTGGCGGCCTTCCCAGCCAGGTCCCGGACTTTGATCCCGAGGAGACCCAGGAGTGGCTCGACTCGCTCGATGCCGCCGTCGACGAACGGGGGCGTGAGCGCGCCCGCTACCTCATGCTCCGGCTGATCGAGCGCGCACGCGAGAAGC
The DNA here is from genome assembly GCF_042670825.1 of Streptomyces sp. NPDC057137. Lineage (NCBI taxonomy): Bacteria > Bacillati > Actinomycetota > Actinomycetes > Kitasatosporales > Streptomycetaceae > Streptomyces > Streptomyces sp. NPDC057137. The sequence goes on from NZ_JBHUUW010000002.1 coordinate 261,253, forward strand.
GCGTGGCGGTGCCCGAGATGCGCAGCACCGACTACGTCAACACGATCGCCACCAAGGACGAGCCGTTCTTCCCCGGCAACGAGGAGATCGAGCGGAAGGTCCTCAACGCGACCCGCTGGAACGCCGCGGTGATGGTCTCCCGCGCGCAGCGCCCCGGGATCGGCGTCGGCGGTCATATCGCCACCTTCGCGTCCTCCGCCTCCCTGTACGACGTGGGCTTCAACCACTTCTTCCGGGGCAAGGACGGCGGTGACGGCGGCGACCAGATCTTCTTCCAGGGGCACGCGTCCCCGGGCATCTACGCCCGCGCCTTCCTGCTGGACCGGCTCAGCGAGGCGCAGCTCGACGCGTTCCGCCAGGAGAAGTCGAAGGCCCCGGACGGGCTGTCCAGCTATCCGCATCCGCGGCTGATGCCGGACTTCTGGGAGTTCCCGACCGTCTCGATGGGCCTCGGTCCGCTCGGTGCGATCTACCAGGCGCGGATGAACCGCTACATGGAGGCGCGTGGCATCGCCGACACCTCCCGGTCGCATGTGTGGGCGTATCTGGGCGACGGCGAGATGGACGAGCCGGAGTCGCTGGGTCAGCTGTCGATCGCGGCCCGTGAGAATCTGGACAATCTCACCTTCGTCGTCAACTGCAATCTGCAGCGGCTCGACGGCCCGGTGCGCGGCAACGGCAAGATCATCCAGGAGCTGGAGTCGCAGTTCCGCGGGGCCGGCTGGAATGTCATCAAGCTGGTCTGGGACCGTTCCTGGGACCCGCTGCTGGCGCAGGACCGCGACGGTGTGCTGGTGAACCGGCTGAACACCACGCCGGACGGTCAGTTCCAGACGTACGCGACGGAGACCGGCGCGTACATCCGTGAGCACTTCTTCGGTGACGACCAGCGGCTGCGCGCCATGGTCGAGGGCATGTCGGACGAGCAGATCCTGCATCTGGGGCGCGGCGGCCACGACCACAAGAAGGTGTACGCGGCGTACGCGGCGGCGAAGGCGCACAAGGGTCAGCCGACGGTGATCCTCGCGCAGACCGTGAAGGGCTGGACGCTGGGTCCGAACTTCGAGGGCCGCAACGCGACCCACCAGATGAAGAAGCTGACGGTCGCCGACCTGAAGGGCTTCCGTGACCGGCTGCATCTGCCGATCACGGACAAGCAGCTGGAGGACGGGCAGCCGCCGTACTACCACCCGGGCAAGGACTCGGAAGAGATCCAGTACATGCACGACCGCCGCAAGAGCCTGGACGGTTATGTGCCGACCCGTGTGGTGCGGTCGAAGGCGCTGACGCTGCCCGGCGACAAGACGTACGCGGCGGCGAAGAAGGGGTCGGGTCAGCAGTCGATCGCCACGACCATGGCGTTCGTGCGGGTGCTGAAGGACCTCATGCGGGACAAGGAGATCGGCAAGCGTTTCGTGCTGATCGCGCCGGACGAGTACCGCACGTTCGGCATGGACGCGTTCTTCCCGAGCGCGAAGATCTACAACCCGCTGGGCCAGCAGTACGAGTCGGTCGACCGGGAACTGCTCCTGGCCTACAAGGAGTCGCCGACCGGCCAGATGCTGCACGACGGCATCTCGGAGGCGGGCTGTACGGCGTCGCTGATCGCCGCGGGCTCCGCGTACGCGACGCACGGCGAGCCGCTGATCCCGGTGTACGTCTTCTACTCGATGTTCGGTTTCCAGCGGACCGGCGACCAGTTCTGGCAGATGGCCGACCAGTTGGCGCGCGGTTTCGTTCTGGGCGCGACCGCGGGTCGTACGACTCTGACCGGTGAGGGTCTTCAGCACGCGGACGGGCACTCGCAGTTGCTCGCCTCGACGAACCCGGGCTGTGTCTCTTACGACCCGGCGTTCGGCTTCGAGATCGCGCACATCATGGAGGACGGGCTGCGCCGGATGTACGGGCAGCCGCACCCGGGTGAGGACCCGAACGTCTTCTACTACCTGACGGTCTACAACGAGCCGATCCAGCACCCGGCCGAGCCCGAGAACGTGGACGTCGAGGGCATCCTCAAGGGCATCCACCGCTTCAAGCGGGGCGAGAGCGGCTCGATCCCGGCGCAGATCCTGGCGTCCGGCGTGGCCGTGCCGTGGGCCGTCGAGGCGCAGCGGCTCCTCGCCGAGCAGTGGGACGTGCGCGCGGACGTCTGGTCGGCGACGTCGTGGAACGAGCTGCGCCGTGAGGCGGTCGACGTGGAGCGGCACAATCTGCTCCACCCGGAGGAGGAGCAGCGCGTGCCGTACGTGACGAGCAAACTCTCCGACGCCGAGGGCCCGTTCGTCGCGGTCTCGGACTGGATGCGGGCCGTGCCCGACCAGATCTCGCGCTGGGTGCCGGGGACGTACCAGTCGCTGGGCGCGGACGGTTTCGGCTTCGCGGACACGCGTGGCGCGGCCCGCCGGTTCTTCCACATCGACGCGGAGTCGATCGCTCTCGGGGTGCTCACGGAGCTGGCCCGGGAGGGCAAGGTGGACCGCTCGGTGCTGAAGCAGGCGGTGGACCGCTACCAGCTGCTGGACGTGACGGCGGCGGACCCGGGCCCTGAGGGCGGCGACGCGTAACAAGTGGTGAGCAGTACGCGGCTGGTGGCCGGTCCCGTGGGTACGGGGCCGGCCACCGCTCGTAGCGGCGGTGGGGGTGTCGCGGTTCCGGCCCGTCGTCGCGTTCCCTACTCTTTCCGGCCATGAAGGAAATACCCGCGCGCGTCCGCTGGGAGCGCCGCACGCAGCGGCCGTTGCTGGCGTTCGCGCTGCTCTTCGGCGTCGCGTACGCCCTGCCCATCGTCATGCCCGGCGCGCACGGCACCGTCACCCGCGCCTGCGCGGTCGTCGAGTGGGTGGTGTGGGGTCTGTTCGCGACGGACTACACGGTGCGGCTCGTGCTGGCGCGCGCCCGTTGGCAGTTCGTACGCCGTCATCCGCTGGATCTGCTCGCCGTACTGCTGCCGATGGTGGCGCCGCTGCGGCTGCTGCGGGTCGTCGCGACGCTGCTGCTGGTCGGGCAGCGGGCGAGGATCGCGAGCCAGATCAGGCTCACGACGTATGTGGTGGGGTCGGTCGCCGGTCTGATGATGTTCGGTTCGCTGGCCGTCCTGGAGGTCGAACGCGACTCCCCCGAGGGGAACATCAAGACGCTGGGTGACGCGGTGTGGTGGTCGTTCACGACGATGACCACGGTGGGGTACGGGGATCTTTCGCCGACGACCGGGCTCGGGCGGCTGCTCGCCATCGGTCTGATGCTGAGCGGGATCGCGCTGCTCGGGCTGATCACGGCGAACATCGCGACCTGGTTCATCTCGCGCTTCGAGCAGGAGAGCGCGGGCGAGAAGCGTCAGACGGCCGCGATCGAGCTGCTGACGGAGGAGGTGCGGGCGCTGCGCACAGAGGTGGGCCGGCTGTCGGGGGCCGCCCTGCCCGGTCAAGCGCGGGAGAGCGACGGTACGACAGCCGGCCGCACACCGGTCTGATCGCGCTGTCCGTTCCTGTGGTGGGTACCGAAGTGGCCCGTCAGAGCAGCCACATGAGCGCCAGTACGGTGTCGACGATACCGAGCGCGAAGGCGATCACCGCCGGAACGTACGCGGTGCTCCACCGCCGGCCCATGCCCAGCCAGCCGAGCACGATGGCCAGTGGGCCGAGGACGATCGACAGTACGAACAGTCCCGCGACGGCGAAGACCAGACCGACTATTCCGATGGTCACGCGGTCCGTCCCGTTCCGCGACCCCATCCGGCCGCGTGAACGAGGGTGCTTGCGTGTCCGGGTGTTTCCGAAGCCCGTCATCATCACTCCCTGTGTCGGTGGATGTGGGCTGTCTGAAACCTCGGGTACCCCCGCTCAGCGCTCCCAGACCTTGAAGGCGCGGACGCGGTAGGGCGACTGGGGCACCCAGGTGCCGTCGCCGGGGTACGTCTCGAACTCGCCCGTCTCCTCGCACTCGTGCGACTGGTACGTGGTCACGGGCCGTCCGATGCGGTTGACCAGGGACTGGGCGTCGGTGCCGGGCGGCAGGGGGACGCAGTTCTGGATCTCGGTGCGGAACAGTTCGTGTGTCTGCCGGGCTCCCCGGAAATCCGGTTTCCCCCACAGACAGAGTTCGCCGGGCCCGCACGCGTCGCGCGGGACGGCGACGGCCGCGGCGGTCGGGGTCGCGGCCGGCAGCAGGGCCGTGGCGGCGGCGAGGGTGGCCGCGGTGAGCAGGGTGACAGGTGTGGTCGTACGCATGGCTGTGCGCGTGGTTGTAGGCGTGCTTGTACGCATGATGGTGAACCCCCGTGTGGTGCTGATCAGTTGTCCGCACTCTGACCCGGCGGCCCGCTCCACGGGAAGAGGATCTTGCCTGACTCCACCCGAACAGGCGACGGCCCCGCCGGGATGTCCGGGCGGGGCCGTCGCGCATAATCGCACCGTGTTGACGCCGGGCGCCGGGCGCCGGTCACCGGTCGCGTCAGATGTGGACGCCGCCCCCGGCCGCGTCCGCGTTGTCGCCGCGCTTGGTGCGGGTGGCGACGAAGGCCGCGACCACGGCGACCGCACCCGCGACCAGGAACGCCAGGCTCATCCCGGACACGAAGGTGTCCTGCATGACCCCGGCAATTTTGTCGAAGATGTCCGGCGTCACGCCGGGCGCCTTCGCCAGTTCGGGCGGGGCGACACCGATCTCCGCCGCCTGTTCCAGGGACGGGTCCAGCGGCATCGGGATGCCGGCGTCCTCCCAGTTGCCCGCGAGGTCGGAGCTGACCTTGGCGGACATGACGGCGCCGAGCACCGCCGTACCGAGCGCGCCACCGACCTGCATCGCGGCCTGCTGGAGACCGCCCGCGACGCCGGAGAGTTCCAGCGGCGCGTTGCCGACGATGACCTCGGTGGCGCCGACCATGACCGGCGCCAGGCCCATGCCGAGCAGCGCGAACCAGACCGACATCACGAACGTGCCGGACCCGGACGACAGGGTGGACATGCCGAACATGGCGACGGCCGTGGCGACCATGCCGCCGACCAGCGGGACCCGTGGTCCGAACCTGGTGATCAGCATGCCCGCGACGGGCGAGGCGACGATCATCATGGCGGTCAGCGGCAGCAGGTGCAGACCGCTGTCGACGGGGCTCATGCCATGGACGCCCTGGAGGTAGAACGTCACGAAGAAGAGGCCGCCCATGAAGGCGAAGGCCATCAGCACCATCAGGATGGCGCCGGCGCTGAGCGGGACGGACCGGAACATGCTCAGCGGTACGAGGGGTTCCTTGACCTTCGTCTCCCAGACGGCGAACAGGACGAAGCACAGGACGGCGGCGCCGAGGAATCCCCAGGTGCCGCCCGAGGTCCAGCCCCAGGACTCGCCCGCCTTGATGATCGCCCAGATCAGGGAGAACATCGCGGCCGAGAGCAGCAGGATCCCGACGATGTCGAAGGACTTGGGCGCGTTCGCCGCGCGGTGGTCCTTGAGGATCACCAGGCCGAGGATCAGGGCGACGATGCCGACGGGCACGTTGATGAAGAACACCGACTGCCAGCTGACGTGTTCGACGAGCAGACCACCGACGATCGGGCCGCCCGCGGTGGAGGCGCCGATGACCATGCCCCAGATACCGATGGCCATGTTCAGCTTCTCGGCGGGGAAGGTGGCGCGCAGCAGACCGAGGGCGGCGGGCATCAGCAGGGCGCCGAAGACGCCCTGGAGTACGCGGAAGGCGACGACGAACGCCACGCTGTCGGAGAAGCCGATGATGGCGGAGGCCGCGGCGAAGCCCGCGATGCCGATCAGGAAGGTCTGGCGGTGGCCGAAACGGTCTCCGAGCTTGCCCGCGGTGATGAGTGCCACGGCGAGGGCGAGAAGGTAGCCGTTGGTTATCCACTGGACCTGGGCGAAGGTCGCGCCGAGGTCTTCCTTGATCACCGGGTTGGCGATCGCGACGATCGTGCCGTCGAGTGCGACCATCATCACGCCGATGGCGACGGAGAAGAGGGTCAGCCAGGGGTGGCCGCGCAGGCCCTTGGTGGCTCCCGGATCCGCGTCCTGCGGGTCTCTCGGCGCCGATTTCACGGTGGTCTGACTAGTCATGAACCGAGGCTAATGACAGCCTCTGACAGTTGACAAACCATTTCACCTGTCTGTAACTGTCATGTGGCTCACATCTCATTTCGGGCCGACGTGGACGTACGAAGTGGACCGGAAGTGACAGGAAAGAGGACCGGCGAGTGGTGGACGGGCAGCGGGCGGCACGGCATCCGGCCGGACTGCGCGAGCTGAAGAAGCGGCGTACGCGGGACGCCCTGTTGCGGGCGGCTCTCGATCTGTTCACGACGCGGGGGTACGAGGAGACGACCGTCGACGAGATCGCCGACGCCGTCGAGGTCTCCCAGCGCACCTTCTTCCGCTACTTCGCCAGCAAGGAGGAGGCGGCCTTCACCGTCCAGCACATGGTGGAGTCGCGCTTCCTGGCGGAGCTGCGTCAACGCCCGTCCCACGAGACCCCGTTCGAGGCGATGCATCACGCGGTGCTGGGTTCCTGGGGCCGTATCAACGAGGCGATCGAGGCCCTGATCCCGGTCGAACTGCATCTGCGCACCTACCGGATGATCGAATCCACCCCCTCGTTGCTGGCCGCGCATCTGCGGCGCGCCACCGAGATGGAGGAGGAGGTCGCGCGGGTGATCGCGGAGCGCGAGGGGCTCGACGTGGAGGCGGATCCGCGGCCGCGGGTGGCCGTCGCCGCGTTCTCCGGGGTGATGCGGGTGACGGGACGGCTGTGGGGGCAGGGGCAGGAGACCGGTGTGGACGGGCTGCTCGAACTGACGGCGTCGTATCTGGGCGAGCTGGTGCCCACGCTCGCGGGCGACTGGAGCGCCCGGGAACAGCCGCCGGCAACCGAGACCGGACGGGCGATTTGACCTGTTATGACCGTCAGTTGCACCATTCACCGAGGGCTGCCAAAGGCACTCGGCGCCCCTCCCCGCGAGGCGATTCACCCCTAACGCCCTGTTACGCACGCCACATGGGCGCTCCGATCCGTGCGCGCTACCCCGACAGAGCGTGAACAAACGCCAGTTCGCCCCTCGACAGGGGGTGATCTGGCTCACGCTCGTGTCGAGCGCCTGGTCACGTCTCCTAGTGTGTCGGGCAGTGACTTCCCTCGACTCCTCCCCGTCCCTCACCGCGTGGCGCACCCTGCTGGCACTCGCTGTGGTCTTCGTGATGCTGGCGAGTGGCGGCTGGACCGCGCTCCAGCAGCACGGCGAGCAGGGCACGGCGCGCGAAAGAGCGCTCTCGGCCTGGGAGAAGGGCCGCGTCGGCGTCCGCCACCTGCCGGACCCCGGGGCGTCACCGGGACGGCTGGCCGCGTTCTTCGCCTCACTCAGCGCCGCGCAGCGGGTCCGGCTCGCCGACAGCTACCCCCTCGTGGTGGGCAATCTCAACGGCGCGCCCCTGACGCTTCGCTACCGGGCCAACCGGCTGGCCGTGCTCCAGGCACGTGACGCCGAGCGCGAACGGATGGACGACGACAGGCTGTCCGCCGAGGGCCGGCACCAGGCGACCCGGCGGATGCACCGCTTCCAGTCGCTGGCCGGCGCCGGACGCCACCTCCTCGCCTTCGACCCGACCGGCAACGGCCGCGCCGCCGAGGTCTTCGGCGATCTCGGCGGCGCCGAGCGCGTATCGGTGGTCGTCCCGGGCGTCGACACGAACCTGCTGACGTTCGAGCGGACCGAACGCCACTACACCGCGCCGGCCGGCATGGCCGAGTCGCTGTACGACGCGGAGCGGGCCGCCGCGCCCGGTACCCGTACCGCCGTCATCGCGTGGGCCGACTACACCGCGCCCTCCGGTATCGGCATGGACGCGGCGATCGGCAAGTTGGCCTCGGACGGCGCCGTACGGCTCAACGCGCTCACCGCCGCGCTGCCCGGCGACTCCCGGGTCTCGCTGATCTGTCACAGCTACGGCTCCGTGGTGTGCGGCATCGCCGCGCGCCGACTGCCCGCCCGTGTCACGGACGTGGCGGTCGCGGGCAGCCCCGGCATGCGGGTCGAGTCGGCGGGACAGCTGGACACCCACGCCCGCGTCTGGGCGATGCGGGACCAGGACGACTGGATCCAGATCCTGCCCTATCTGGAGGTCGGCGGACTCGGCCACGGCGCCGATCCCGTGACGCCGGACTTCGGCGCGCGGGTGCTGTCCGCGCGGGGCGCGGTCGGCCACGGCGGCTATTTCGAGCCGGGCACGGAGAGCCTGGAGAACTTCGCGGACATCGGGGTCGGTTCGTACCGGAACACCAGTTGTGCGGACACCGGTGACGCCTGCCGGAGCGGAATCTCCGGCGACGAAGTGATCTGACGCGCGTAGAACTTGGCGGGCCGAGGTGGCGACGTGTGGGCATTCGCCGCATACGATGAGGCACATGGGTGATGTGCTGGCCGGAATTCATGCCACCTGGGAGTTCGAAAGCGACTCCGTGCTCATCCGCTTCGAACGGGGGATACGCACGCCAAAGCTCTTCCAGGCACTGCGCGAACGGCGCGTACCGCACGAGGCGTTGGCGGCGGTGACGCTCTCGCCGGGCAAGCGCGGGACAGTGGTGCTGCACGCCGTACCCAGACCGGGCGCCGACCCGTTGATGGAAGCGGCGGCGGGCCAGCTCAAGGAATCCGGCGATCCGTACCGGCTGGTACTGCCCGCGGAGCGCGAGACGCTCGCGGAGTACTACGCGGACGAGTTGCGCGCCGCCCTCGCCGCGACCGCGCCGCAGGACGAGAAGGAACCCGCCGACCGCTTCCTGGTGGCCGCTCCCCCGGCGCCCCTGAACTTCAAGGCGTACGACGGCAAGGCGTCCTTCGACGGGTCCAAGGTGGCCTTCCGCTGGTTCTGGACCGGCGCGTCGTCCGCGAAGTGGAAGGCGGGCGACCAGCGGCTCGACGTCTCGGAGCTGTGCGGGGTCGAGTGGCGCTCCCCCGAGGTCTTCGACGGCTACCTGCGGCTGCTGCGCCGCGGCGGCCGGCAGCAGCCCACCCAGGCCGACCACGACCCGGCGGCGGTCGTCTTCGGCCTCGGCTACGGGCCGGTCCACGAATCGCTGCCGTTCGCGGCGGCGGTGCTGGCCGCCGTACGGACCTCGGGCGCCGGCCCCGCCGCGTCCGCCGGGCCCGGTTCCGTCCCGGTGCCGGTACTGGCGGCGGCCCGCCCCGACCCCGCCGACATCGCCGAACGGATCCGGCATCTCGGGGACCTGCACGAGGCGGGGCTGGTGACGGACGACGAGTTCAGCGCGAAGAAGGCGGAGCTGCTCGCCGAGCTGTGACCTGATCCCCTACTGGGGTATGAGGCCGGTGGTGGCTCCTGGGTATGACGCCGCCGGTACGCGCGCTGCATACGCTGGACCGGCCATGAGTACCGAAGAACCACCTCCCCCCGCGCCGCGCGCCGGCCGTGCCCGCGAGTCGCTGCGCTCGCTCGGCAGCGCCCTGCGCACCCCGGCCGTGTCCACCGAACCGCTCCTGGCCCACGCGTCCAAGCGGTGGCAGCGCTTCGCCCCGTACGTCATCGCCTTCGGCTTCGCCGTCGCGCTGCTGCCCAGCACGGTGACCGTGCTCGTCCAGGACTACGGACTGGAAGGCGGCTGGGCGGGCGCGCTCGCCACCGCGCAGGCCGCGCCGCTGCTGCTCGCCGTGACCCGGCCGCTCCAGGCGTGGTGGATCGTCCTCACCGCCGACATCGCCGGCGCGGTACTGCTCCTGACCACGGCGAACGACCTCGACGGCCGGTCCTGGCCGTGGACGCCCACGGTCGTCGTCGGCTACCTGCTGCTGATGGTCTGCCTGGGGCTGCGCGAGCCGCGCCGCACCCTCCTCGCCGTCTGGCTCACGACCGGGGCGGCGGGGCTGGTCTTCGAGCTGGTCTCCCAGGAACACAGCGACGGCGTCCATCTCCTGCTCTTCGTGCTCGCCGGCATCGTCCTGCTCGTCACGGGCTCCCTGCGCGAGCGCGGTGACGCCCAGCGCAGGCTGGTGGAGCAGGAGACGATCAGCGAGGTCGAACGCGCGCAGCGCACGCTGCTGGAGGAACGGGCCCGTATCGCACGCGAGTTGCACGACGTCGTCGCCCACCACATGTCCGTGATCACGGTGCAGGCCGACTCGGCGCCGTACCGGATCGACGGGCTGCCCGACGCGGCGCGCGAGGAATTCTCCACGATCGCCGCCGGCGCGCGGGAGTCGCTGACCGAGATGCGGCGGCTGCTGGCGGTGCTGCGCAGCGACGGCTCGACGAGCGAGCGGACACCGCAGCCGGGGCTCGACCGGGTCCAGCAACTCGTCGAGGCGACCGTACGGGCCGGGGTCCCCGCGGAGCTGTCCCTCGCGGCGGACCTCGGCCCCGTCCCGCCGTCCGTGGACCTCTCCGCGTACCGCATCATCCAGGAGGCCCTGTCCAACGTCGTACGGCACGCGCCCGACGCACCGACCCGCGTCTCGGTGACCGGGACCGCGGACTGGCTGACCGTCCTGGTCGTCAACGGCCCCGCGACCGCCCGCACCTCACCGCTGGAGAGCTCCGGCACCGGTCACGGGCTGATCGGTATGCGCGAACGCGTACGGTTGACCGGCGGCACGCTGGACACCGGACCACTGCCGGACGGCGGGTTCCGGGTCGCCGCGAGGCTGCCGCTGGCGGCCACCCTCCTCGACCCGACCGCGAAGGACCCGTCTTGACCATCCGCGTGATCATCGTCGACGACCAGGCCATGGTGCGGGCGGGGTTCGCCGCGCTGCTGTCGGCGCAGGCCGACATCGACGTGGTCGGCGAGGCGCCGGACGGGCGCCAGGGCATCGAGGTGAGCCGTAGCACCCACCCCGACGTCGTCCTGATGGACGTCCGGATGCCGGAGATGGACGGCCTGGCGGCGGCGCGGGCGCTGCTGGATCCGCCGGTGGGGGTGGTGCACCGGCCGAAGGTGCTGATGCTGACGACGTTCGACGTGGACGACTACGTGTACGAGGCGCTGCGCGCGGGCGCCTCCGGGTTCCTCCTCAAGGACGCGCCGCCGGCGGACCTGATCTCGGCGGTCCGCGTGGTCGCTGCGGGCGAGGCGCTGCTGGCGCCGTCCGTGACGCGCCGCCTGATCGCGGACTTCGCCCAGCAGCGGCCGGCCCCGCGCAAGGACCCCTCGCTGCGGCTGAAGGGGCTGACGCCGCGCGAGACGGAGGTCCTGGAGCTGATCGCGCGGGGACTGTCGAACCGGGAGATCGCGGATCACCTGATCCTCGCGGAACAGACGGTGAAGACGCATATCGGGCGGGTGCTGGCGAAGTTGGGGCTGCGGGACAGGGCGCAGGCGGTGATTTTCGCGTACGAGTCCGGGCTGGTTGCCCCTGGCGGTTGAGCGGTTGCGGGGTTCGCGCGTGCGGGGCGGTGGTCGTTGTCCTCAAGCGCCGGACGGGCTGGGTGAGTTGCGGTGGTCGGTCGTGGTCGGGGTTCGGTGCCTCCGGAGGGATATGTCCGGACGGCATGATTTACGGCGCGTGCAGGGCTCGTTGGACCCGAGGGAGCCGGGTTGCTCACGCGCCACAAATCAGCCTGAGTGTCCGGACACACCCCTCCTGCGGCCCCGCCCCCCTCACGCCGGCACCGCGGGCTGTTCAAGCCCCACTTCCGCCGCGGGTTGGAAGGGGGACGCGCAGGGGTCGTGGTCGGACACTCAGGCTGACTTGTGCCGCGTGGACAGGTTGGGTCGTCGGGTCCAATGAGCGTTGCACGCGGCGTAAGTCATGCCGTCCGGGCATGACCCCGGAGCGGCACCCGGACACCGGCCGCAACCACCCAGCCCGTCCGGCGCTTGAGGACAACCCCACCACCGGCCCGCACGCGCGGCAACGGCGGCCAAGAACCGACCCACCCCCTACCCAAGTAGCACGCGCGACCCGGCCCCCCGGTGTGACGCCACGCCACCCGTCGTCTTCCTACCTTCCTCCCGCCACACCCCGTGGCCACGACGAGGGAGACGCGAAATGCGCCGCTACAGAAGGACCTTGGTCGCCGCCGCGCTGATGGCCACCCTGGTGTCCGGCACCGCCGGATGGGCCGCAGGCAGTGGGCAGCGGCCGGTCGGCGGACCGCCGCCCGGCACCGCGGCCTGGCGGCACGACGGGTCACTGCCCGACCCGGAGAGCGCGACACCCACCCAAGTCGCCGCGTTCTTCCGTACGTTGAGCGCCGAGCGGCAGCGGGAGCTGGCCGAACGGCACTCCGGCGTCGTGGGCAACCTCGACGGCGCCCCCGTGCAACTCCGTTACCGGGCCAACAGGTTGGCCATCGCCAAGGACCCCCGCTATCAACGCCTCGCGACGGGCGATCGGCAGATCATCGCCTTCGACCCGAGGGGCCGCGGCACCGTCGCCGAGGTGTACGGGGATCTGCTGACGGCCCGTCATGTGTCCGTCGTGGTACCGGGTTCGGACATCGACGCGAGGACGTACGACCGGTCGAAGGACCCCTACGGCACCCCCGCCGGGATGGCCACGTCGTTGCGGACCGCGACGCACGGCCGTACCGCCGTGGTGGCGTGGGCCGGTTACACGACGCCCGTCGGTGTGGGGCTGGACGCCGCGACCGGGGAGCTGGCCGAGGCGGGGGCGGCGCGGCTGGCCCGGTTCACCGGGGGGCTGACCGCCGTCGGCGTCGCGGCGCCGGCGCTGTTCTGCCACAGCTACGGCTCCGTCGTCTGCGGGCTCGCCGCGAGCGAGGTGGCGGCGCGCGACATCGTGGTCCTCGGCTCCCCCGGCATGCGCGCCGACAGCGTGGGCGCCCTGCGCACGGACGCGAGAGTGTGGGCCGCGAAGGACCCGTCGGACTGGATCTCCAAGGTGCCGAACGTCGAGTTCCTGGGCCTGGGCCATGGCGCGGACCCGGCGGGGAAGGACTTCGGGGCGCGCCGGGTCCCCGCGCGGACCGCGCACGGGCACACCGGCTACTTCGCCCCCGGCACGGACTCGCTGCGCGCCTTCGCCGCGATCGCCACGGGTGGTACGGATGGTGACGTGCGATGAGGCTCGTCGAGAAGATCGAGGCGCGGACGCCCGCGTCCCGGGACCGCGCGATCGACGGTCTGCGCGCGCTGGCCCTGCTCGCGGTGCCGACGGGGCACTGGCTGCTGGGTGGATTCACCCTGGACGAGGGGGCGTTGCGCAACGCGAGCCCGCTGGGCACGTTCGGATTCCTCGCGCCGGTGAGCTGGGTGCTGCAGATGCTGGGCATCTTCTTCCTGGTCGGCGGGTACGCGTCGGTGCTGTCGTACCGGCGGAGGCAGGGTTCCACGGGGGCGTGGCTCCGGCAGCGCGTCGCCCGGCTGGGGCGGCCCGTGCTGGGTGTGACGGCGGTGTGGGCGGTGCTGATTCCGGTGCTGTACGCGGCCGGTGTGCCGGGGACGACGTTGCGTACGGGCTCGACGCTGGTGGTGCAGCCGCTGTGGTTCGTGGGGGTGTACGTCCTGGTGACGGCGTTGACGCCGTACTGCGTGCGGGCGGCGCGGCGCCTCGGCGCGTGGGCCGCCGCGCCGTTGCTGGGGGTGGTGGCCGTCGTGGACGTGCTGCGGTACGGCCCGTGGGGCGAGGCGATGCCCGGGTGGCTGAGCGTGGTGAACATCCTGCCGGGCTGGCTGTTCGCGTATCAGCTCGGTGTGTCGTGGGGCGAGGGCAGGATCGGCCGGCGGGGCGCGCGGGTGCTGCTGGTGGGCGGCGGGGTGCTGTTCGCCGTACTGCTGGTGGTCTTCCACTACCCGGCGTCGATGGTGGGGGTGCCCGGTGAGGCGCGGACCAATTCGCATCCGCCGTCGCTGCTGGTGCTGGCGCTCGCCGCCGTGCAGAGCGGTGCGGCGATCCTGTTGCGGGACCGGATCGCGCGGGTGCTGCGCAGGCCCGCGCTGTGGGCGCCGGTCGTGGTGATCAATCTGTCGGCGATGACGATCCTGTGCTGGCACCAGACGGCAATGCTGGCGGCGGCGGTGCCGGGGTCGTATCTGGGGGCGGTGCCGGGGCTGACGACGGCGCCGGACTCGGTCGGCTGGATTCTCGGCCGGGTGCTGTGGATGCCGTTGTTCGCGGTGCTGCTGGTGGTGATCGCCCGGTACGCGCGGGTTTTCGAGGCGCCGTGGCAGTCGGGCACGCGGACGGCGAGGGCCTGTCGTGTGGATCAGGCCGGATGAGGGAGCGCCCGCCGCGCAGCGGCTGATGTCTCGTTGGTGCGTGCGATCGCAAGGCGGAGGAGGGAGGCATGGCGGAGCCATGCCGACCGACGACAACGCGGCGGGCGTGCGTGCCAGGGACCGCGAGCCCGGCAAGATCCACACGACAGGCCCTAAGGCCCGCCGGGCAGCGGCGGGGCTGCTCGCGGCGGGCTTCGCGGTGTACGCGCTGGCGTCGTGAGACACCACGGCGTGGGGCTATTCGCGCCCGGCGGCCGTGAACGACATGTCCGGGTAGCGGTCGCCCGAGACCTGCCCGGCGATCGGCTCCAGGAGCGCCAGTTCCTCGGGGGTGAGGGTGATGCGGGTGGCGGCGGAGTTCTCCATGAGGCGTGTGCGCTTGCGGGTGCCGGGGATCGGTACGACGGTCAGGCCGTGCACCTGGGCCCGCTGCTGCACCCAGGCCAGCGCGATCTGCCCGGCGGTCGCGCCGTGTGCGGCGGCGACGGCGCGGACGGGTTCGAGGAGCGCGGCGTTCCTGGCCGCGTTGTCGCCGTTGAAGCGGGGCTGGGTGAGCCGGATGTCGGCGCCCCCCAGTTCCTTGTCCGCCTGGGTGAACGAGCCGGTCAGGAAGCCGCGTCCGAGCGGGGAGTACGGCACGAGGGCGACGCCCAGTTCGGCGGCGGCGCCCACGGCGCTCGTCTCGACGTCGCGGGAGAACAGCGACCATTCGGACTGGAGCGCGGTGATGGGGTGCAGGGAGTGCGCCTCGCGCAGTTCCGCGCCGGTGACCTCGCTGAGGCCGAGGTGTTTGACCTTGCCCTCGGCGACGAGTTCGGCCATCACCCCGATGGACTCGGCGAACGGCACAGCGGGGTCGTGGCGGTGCATGTAGTAGAGGTCGATGACGTCGACGTCCAGGCGCCGCAGGGAGCCCTCGACGGCCTTCCTGATGTACGCGGGGTCGTTGCGGATGCCCCGGTACGCCGGGTCGTCGCTGCGTTCGATGCCGAACTTGGTGGCGAGGGTGATCTCGTCGCGGTGTGCGGCGACGAACGGCGCGAGGAACGTCTCGTTGGCCCCGTGACCGTAGGAGTCGGCGGTGTCGATGAGGGTGACGCCGGCTTCGAGGGTCGCTTCGAGGGTGTCGCGGGCGGCCGTCTCGTCGGTGTCGCCGTAGAACTCGCTGATGCCCATGGCGCCGAAGCCCTGGACGCCGACCGTGGGTCCGGTGGCGCCGAGCGTCACTGTGGTGATCTGCTGGGTGGTGCTCATCATGAGGCCCTTTCCGACGCACGGTGCGCACCGTGCGCGCCGGCGTAGAAGTCGATCTTGAAGTCGAGTACGGCGAGGGTGTCCTGCAGCTCGGCGATCCGGCTGCGTACGTCGCGCCGGGTCTGCTCCAGCAGCTCCTGCCGCTGTTCGAAGGTGTGCTCACCCTCCCGCACCAGCTCGGCGTAGCGGACCATGTCGGCGACCGGCATGCCGGTGAGACGCAGTTTGCCGACGAAGGTGAGCCAGTCGAGGTCGCGGTTGGTGAAGCGTCGCTGCCCGGTGTGGGACCGGTCGACGTGCGGCATGAGTCCGATGCGCTCGTACCAGCGCAGGGTGTGCGCGGTGAGGCCGGTGAAGGTGACCACTTCGCTGATCGTGTAGTGGTCCTCGCCCTCGGGGCGGGGATGCGTCGGTGGGGCCGTTACGCAGATGTCCTCGGTCGCCGTCCGGACGGGGGTGCTCTCGATCAGCGTCATGCCTTCAAACGTAGAACCTTGGAGTGCACTCGAAGCAAGCGAAACGGGGGGCGATTTTGCTCGGGGCGTCCCGGGGTGAGGGGCCGGGGCGGGTCCGTCTACGCTCGGGGCCATGCAGAGCCTGGCGATGATCGAGAACTGGCCGGTTCCGACGGCCGCCGCAGCCGTCGTACGGGCGGACGGCACGGTGGCAGGGTCGCACGGCCCGACGTCGCACCGTTTCCCGCTGGCGTCCGTGACCAAGCCGCTCGCCGCGTACGCGGCGCTCGTGGCGTACGAGGAGGGGGCGGTCGAGCTGGACGAACCGGCCGGGCCCGAGGGCTCGACGGTCCGCCATCTCCTCTCGCACACCAGCGGTCTGGCCTACGACGAGCACCGGGTGACGGCCCCGCCCGGCACCCGGCGGCTGTACTCGAACGCGGGGTTCGAGGCGCTCGGGGAGCACATCGCGAAGGCCACGGACATCCCGTTCCCGGAGTATCTGCGCCAGGCGGTCCTCGAACCGCTGGGCATGGTGTCGACCACCCTGGACGGCTCGCCCGCCAGGGACGGTGTCTCGACGGTGGACGACCTCGTCCGTTTCGCGGCGGAACTTCAGGCGCCGCGGCTGCTCGACCCCCGTACGGTGCTCGACGCGATGACGGTGGTCCACCCGGGGCTGTCGGGGATCCTGCCGGGCTACGGGCATCAGAAGCCCAACGACTGGGGTCTGGGCTTCGAGATCCGCGACTCCAAGTCACCGCACTGGACGGGCGGTTCGTCGTCGCCGCGGACGTTCGGCCACTTCGGCCAGTCCGGTACGTTCCTGTGGGTCGACCCGGACGCGGGCGCCGCGTGTGTCGCGCTCACCGACCGGGACTTCGGCCCGTGGGCGGTCGAGGCGTGGCCGCCGTTCACGGACGCTGTGCTGGCGGAGCTGCGCGGCTAGGCCCGGTCCCGGGGATCGGGGCCCAGCTGCCAGATCAGGGCCTCGGACGGGGCCTCCGCGGTCAGTTCGAGGCCGTCGGAGTCCGTGATGCGCGCCGAGTCGCCGGGGCCCAGCTCCACGCCCGCCAGGACCACCAGGCCCCGCACGACGTGCAGATACGCGTACACGGCGTCGGGGATCGCGGCCCGCTCCCCCTCCTGGAGCCGGCGTACGTGCAGCATCGCGCCCGCCTCGGGGAGGGCGTACGGCGTGGAGTCGGCGATGCCGTGCACGATCTCGTAGCGGGGGTCGCCGCCGGGCGTGAGCGGCGCCAGCCACATCTGGACGAAGACCAGCGGCCCCGGCCCGTCGTTGCGCTCCACGTGCCGTACGCCGCCGCCCGCGCCGAGCCGCTGGACGTCGCCGGGGCGTACCAGCGTGGCGTTCCCGGCGGAGTCGCGGTGGGTGAGTTCCCCCTCGACGACCCAGGTGACGATCTCGGTGTGGCTGTGCGGGTGTTCGTCGAAGCCGGCGCCGGGCGCCAGCCGTTCCTCGTTGCAGGCGATCACCGCGCCGAACCGGAGGTTGTCGGGTTCGTAGAACTGCCCGAAGGAGAAGGCGTGGAAGGACTCGATCCCGGCGGACGGGTCACCGCCGGGATAGCGGTCGTCGGCGTACCGAACGGAAATCACGGTCCCCACGGTAGACCCGGCCCGGCACTCGCCCGTCCCGATAAGGCAGTCTTGTCCCGTGCCTGAACCCGCGAACGAAGCCCACCCGCATCCCGCGACCCTGCGCCGACTGGAGAAGTCCGCCGGCCGGCTGGCCGCGAACGCGATCGCCCGCATGGACGAGAAGCTGCCGTGGTACCGCGCGATGCCGCCGGAGAACCGTTCGTGGATCGGTCTGGTGGCCCAGGCCGGGATCGCGGCCTTCACCGAGTGGTTCCGGCACCCCGAGACCCCGCAGGCCATCTCCACCGACGTGTTCGGCACGGCTCCGCGCGAGTTGACGCGGGCCATCACGCTGCGCCAGACCGTCGAGATGGTGCGGACCACCATCGAGGTCATGGAGTCGGCGATCGAGGAGGTCGCGGCGCCCGGTGATGTGTCGGTGCTGCGTGAGGCGCTGCTCGTGTACGCGCGGGAGATCGCCTTCGCGACGGCCCAGGTGTACGCGCAGGCCGCCGAGGCCCGGGGTGCCTGGGACGCGCGGCTGGAGTCGCTGGTGGTGAACGCGGTGCTCTCCGGCGAGGCCGACGAGGGCGCGGTGTCGCGCGCGTCGGCGCTGGGCTGGAACTCGCCCGAGCATGTGTGTGTGCTGCTGGGCACCGCGCCGGACGGGGACAGCGAGCTGACGGTGGAGGCGATCCGCCGGGCCGCGCGGCACGCCAAGCTCCAGGTCCTGACGGGGGTGCTCGGCAACCGGCTGGTCGTCATCGCGGGCGGCAGCGACAATCCGCTCCAGGTCGCGAAGGCGCTGATCGGACCGTACGCGGCGGGGCCGGTGGTGGCGGGGCCGGTGGTGCCCGACCTGCTGGCGGCCACGCGGTCGGCACAGGCGGCGGCGGCCGGTCTGAAGGCGTGTTCGGCGTGGCAGGACGCGCCGCGTCCCGTACTCTCCGACGATCTGCTGCCGGAGCGGGCGATCGCGTCGGATCCGGCCGCGCGTGAGCAACTGGTGGAGGAGATCTACAGACCGCTTGAAGAAGCGGGCTCGGCGCTGCTGGAAACTCTGAGTGTGTATCTGGAGCAGGCGAGCAGTCTCGAAGGTGCCGCCCGGATGCTGTTCGTGCACCCCAACACCGTGCGCTACCGGCTTCGACGTGTGACCGACGTCACCGGATGGTCACCTTCGGACGTCCGTTCCGCTTTCACTCTGCGGATCGCTTTGATCTTGGGAAGGCTGGCAGACGGGGAATCGCCTTCGTAACCTTTTGTGGGACTTCAACAATTCCCCCGACGGTTCTTCGTCCTTGTCCCCACGGGCGGCGGAGGCCGTCCGCACGAGAGAGTAAGAGGGTGCTCGTACTCGTCGCTCCCGGCCAAGGCGCTCAGACGCCCGGCTTCCTGACTCCCTGGCTCGACCTTCCCGGTGCCGAAGACCGGCTGCGGGCGTGGTCGGCCGCCATCGACCTCGATCTGGTCCACTACGGCACGAAGGCCGACGCGGACGAGATCCGTGACACCGCGGTGGCCCAGCCGCTGCTCGTCGCAGCCGGGCTGCTGTCCGCCGACGCGCTGCGCGGGCTGCTGAGTGACAGCGGTGTGGGCGCGGTCGCGGGGCACAGCGTCGGCGAGATCACCGCCGCCGTGTACGCGGGTGTGCTGAGCGAGGAGGCCGCGCTGGGCTTCGTCCGTACGCGCGGTCTGGCCATGGCCGAGGCGGCGGCCCTCACACCGACCGGCATGGCGGCGCTGCTCGGGGGCGACCCCGAGGTGACCCTGCCGCATCTGGAGAAGCTCGGTCTGACCCCGGCGAACGTGAACGGGGCCGGCCAGATCGTGGCCGCGGGCACGCTGGAGCAGATCACCGCGCTGACGGAGGACAAGCCCGAGGGCGTACGCCGCGTGGTGCCGCTCAAGGTCGCCGGCGCCTTCCACACCGAGCACATGGCTCCGGCGGTGGCGGTGCTGGCGGACGCGGCCGGAAAGCTCGACGTGTCCGACCCGGCCCTGCCGTACGTGTCCAACAAGGACGGGCAGACTGTGGCCACGGGGGCCGAGGTCGTCGCGCGTCTGGTCGGCCAGGTCGCCAACCCGGTCCGCTGGGACCTGTGCATGGAGACATTCACGGCGCAGGGTGTGACGGCGCTGATCGAACTGTGCCCCGGTGGCACACTGACCGGCATCGCCAAGCGCGCCCTGCCCGGAGTACGGACCCTGGCACTCAAGACCCCCGCCGACCTCGACGCGGCTCGCGAGATCGTCGCAGAGCACGCTTCCTAAGGAGCCCGAGAGAGCATGGCGAAGATCAGGCCCAGCCAGGGCGCGCCGTACGCCCGCATCATGGGTGTCGGCGGCTACCGTCCGACGCGCGTGGTGCCCAACGAGGTGATCCTGGAGACGATCGACTCGTCCGACGAGTGGATCCGCTCGCGCTCCGGTATCGCGACCCGTCACTGGGCCTCGGACGAGGAGACCGTGGCGATGATGTCGATCGAGGCGTCCGGCAAGGCCATCGCCGACGCCGGGATCACGCCCGAGCAGATCGGCGGCGTGATCGTGTCGACCGTCTCGCACTTCAAGCAGACGCCGGCCATCGCGACGGAGATCGCCGACAAGATCGGCGCGGGCAGGCCCGCCGCGTTCGACATCTCGGCGGGCTGCGCCGGCTTCGGTTACGGGCTGACGCTCGCCAAGGGCATGGTCGTCGAAGGCTCGGCGGAGTACGTCCTGGTCATCGGGGTGGAGCGGCTGTCGGACCTCACCGACCTCGAAGACCGTGCCACGGCCTTCCTGTTCGGCGACGGAGCGGGCGCGGTCGTCGTCGGCCCGTCGGACGAGCCGCAGATCGGCCCCACGGTCTGGGGTTCCGAGGGTGACAAGTCCAACACGATCATGCAGACCGTGCCGTGGGACGACTACCGCGACAAGAAGGTCGAGAAGTTCCCCGCCCTCACACAGGAGGGCCAGGCGGTGTTCCGCTGGGCCGTCTTCGAGATGGCGAAGATCGCCCAACAGGCTCTCGACGCGGCCGGGATCACCTCGGCGGACCTGGACGTCTTCATTCCGCACCAGGCCAACATGCGGATCATCGACTCGATGGTGAAGACTCTGAAGCTGCCCGAACACGTCACGGTCGCCCGTGACGTGGAGACCACCGGAAACACCTCGGCCGCCTCGATCCCGCTCGCGATGGAGCGGCTTCTGGCGACCGGTCAGGCGAAGAGCGGCGACACCGCGCTCGTCATCGGCTTCGGGGCGGGTCTCGTGTACGCCGCTACGGTCGTTACCCTCCCCTAGGCACACCGGAGCTTTCCGGACCGTGCTCGTACAAATCCCTCTGCTCACGCGGAATATCGAAGGAGCGCCCACATGGCCGCCACTCAGGAAGAGATCGTCACCGGTCTCGCCGAGATCGTGAACGAGATCGCCGGTATCCCGGTCGAGGACGTCCAGCTGGACAAGTCCTTCACCGACGACCTGGACGTCGACTCGCTGTCCATGGTCGAGGTCGTCGTCGCCGCCGAGGAGCGCTTCGACGTGAAGATCCCGGACGACGACGTCAAGAACCTGAAGACCGTCGGCGACGCCGCCGACTACATCGCGAAGCACCAGGCCTGATCCAGGTCGAGCGGCTGACGCCACCCGGTGGTGGCGCCGTAAAAATTCCGCACCCTCTACACGTGGAGAAAGAATTCCAGTGAGCCCGACCAATCGCACCGTGGTCGTCACCGGTATCGGCGCAACCACACCGCTGGGTGGCGACAGCGCATCGACCTGGGAGGGCCTGCTCGCCGGCCGCTCCGGCGTCAAGCCCCTCGAAGGTGAGCGGTTCGCCGACCTGCCGGTCCGGATCGCCGCGCTCGCCGCGGTGGATCCGGGCGATGTGCTGCCCCGTCCGCTCGCCCGCAAGCTGGACCGCTCGGCACAGTTCGCGCTGATCGCGGCCCGCGAGGCATGGGCCGACGCGGGCTACAAGGCCAAGGCCGGCGAGGACGAGGCGATCGCCCCCGAACGGCTCGGCACGGTCATCGCCTCCGGCATCGGCGGCGTGACCACCCTGCTCGACCAGTACGACATGCTGAAGGAGAAGGGCGCACGCCGCGTCTCCCCGCACACCGTGCCCATGCTGATGCCCAACGGCCCCTCCGCCAACGTCGGTCTGGAGGTGAACGCCCAGGCGGGCGTGCACACCCCGGTGTCCGCGTGCGCGTCGGGCGCCGAGGCGATCGGCTACGCCGTGGAGATGATCCGCACCGGCCGCGCCGACGTCGTGGTGGCGGGCGGCACGGAGGCGGCGATCCACCCGCTGCCGGTCGCCGCGTTCGCCAACATGATGGCGATGTCGAAGAACAACGACGAGCCCGAGAAGGCGTCCCGCCCGTACGACAAGGCCCGTGACGGCTTCGTCCTCGGCGAGGGCGCGGGTGTCGTGATCCTGGAGTCCGCCGAGCACGCGGCCGCGCGGGGCGCGCGCGTCTACTGCGAGGTGCTGGGCCAGGGCCTGTCCGCCGACAGCCACCACATCGCGCAGCCGGAGCCCAGCGGCCGCGGCGTGGCCGCGGCCATGCAGAACCTGCTCGACAACACCGGCATGAAGCCGTCGGAGGTCGTGCACCTGAACGCGCACGCCACCTCGACGCCGCAGGGCGACATCGCGGAGATCAAGGCGCTGCGCCGGGTCCTGGGCGAGGATCTCGACCATGTCGCGGTCTCCGGTACGAAGTCGATGACCGGCCATCTGCTGGGCGGCGCCGGCGGCATCGAGACGGTGGCGACGGTGCTCGCGCTGTACCACCGGCTGGCCCCGCCGACGATCAACCTCGACAACCTGGACGAGGAGGTCGACGCGGACGTCGTGCGCGGTGAGCCGCGGGTGCTGCCCGGGGGCACGATCTCGGCGATCAACAACTCGTTCGGCTTCGGCGGCCACAACGTGGTGCTGGCGCTCCGCTCGGTCTGATCCACCCGTACGCGTCGTACGCGTACGTGCCGGAGGCCCGGCTCCCGTCC